>CAMVMF010000002.1 GCA_947168515.1 uncultured Bacteroidales bacterium | reverse complement strand
GATTCAGCCTCTTCGAGGCTGTAAAAAATCAGTCTTATATTAAACTAGAGCCAAGATTTATTCTTTATTCGTTAAAAAAGTTGTATCTTTGCAGACCGAAACAAACAGTATTCTACAATCATGTCTTACTCCTCTATCATTGCCGAACAGCTGAATCTCGGCACACGACAGGTCGAAAAGACCATTGAACTTCTCGAACAGGGTGCCACCGTGCCTTTTATTGCTCGATACCGCAAAGAGGCTACCGGCAGCCTGAACGAAGTGCAGATAACTGCCATCCGCGATCTTCTTGTCCGCCTCAAGGAACTGGACAAACGCCGCGAGGCCATCCTGGCCTCTATCGGCGAGCAAGGCAAGCTGACCCCGGAACTGGAGAAACAAATACTTGCCGCCACCAATATGACCCAGCTGGAGGACCTCTACCTCCCCTACAAACCCAAACGCCGCACACGTGCCACCATGGCCATCGAACGCGGCCTTGAGCCTCTGGCCAACGAAATTCAAAAGCAGTACTCCTGCCACCTCGACCAAATGGCAGCAAAATTCATCAATGAGGAAAAAGGGGTCAACACCGTAGAAGAGGCTCTGGCCGGTGCTCGCGACATCATTGCCGAACGGGTGAGCGAAAACGCACAGGCCCGCAACAAGGTGCGCAACCTCTTCCGTCGCAGTGCCATGCTCTCTTCCAAGGTGGTCAAAAACAAAGAGGAAGAAGGCGGCAAGTTCGAATCGTGGTTCGACTGGAAAGAGAACGCCATGCGGGCTCCCTCGCACCGCATCCTGGCTCTTTTCCGTGGCGAGGAGGAAGGCATCCTTCGTGTGCATGTGATGCCCGAAAGCGACGAGCCTGCATTCGAGGCCCTCGAACGCCAGTTCGTCAGCGGACAAGGCGATTCATCGGAGCAGGTACGCCTAGCTGTCCGCGACGGCTACAAGCGCCTGCTCGCCCCCTCCATCGAGACAGAGTACTACAACCTGCTGAAAGAGAAGGCCGACAAAGAGGCCATACGCGTCTTTGCCGAAAACCTCCGTCAGCTGCTACTAGCTCCCCCGTTGGGCCAAAAACGGATCCTGGCCATCGACCCTGGGTTCCGCACCGGCTGCAAGACCGTCTGCCTAGATGCTCAAGGACAACTGCTCCACAACGAAACCATCTATCCCTTCACCTCAGTACGCGAAGAACGGGCCGCCATAGCCAAACTGGAGGCCTTGGTAGAAGCCTTCCATATCGAGGCCATCGCCATCGGCAACGGCACCGCAGGCCGCGAGACCGAAGAAGTGGTCAAGCGGTGTCACTTCAAGAACAAACTTATCGCCGTCATGGTCAGCGAGAACGGGGCATCGGTATACAGCGCTTCCGAAGTGGCCCGCCGGGAATTTCCAGACTACGATGTCACCGTCCGTGGGGCCGTCAGCATCGGACGGCGCCTGATGGACCCGCTGAGCGAGTTGGTCAAGATAGACCCTAAAAGTATCGGAGTGGGACAATACCAGCACGATGTCAACCAAAAAATGTTGCAGGAGAGCCTCGAAGACGTAGTGGTCAGCTGCGTCAACAGCGTGGGCGTGGAACTGAACACTGCCAGCCGCGAGCTGCTGAGCTATGTTAGCGGCATAGGCCCTGCCCTGGCTGACAAGATAGTCGACTATCGCAACCACGAAGGTCCTTTCGAGTCACGCAACGAGCTCAAGAATGTGGAACGGCTGGGCGACAAAGCCTTTGAACAATGCGCCGGATTTCTACGCGTGCGCGAAAGCGACAACCCGCTAGACCGCAGTGCCGTACACCCCGAACGCTATGCCTTGGTGGAGAAGATGGCCAAAGATGCCGGTGCCACCGTCGAACAACTGATGGCAAGCAAAGAACTGCGGCAGAAAATAGACATCAAGCAATATGTGACCGCAGACTGCGGCCTACCCACACTGCAAGACATCATGAAGGAACTGGACAAGCCGGGGCTAGACCCTCGCGCGCGCTTCGAAGTGTTTGAGTTTGACAAGAACGTCACCCGCATCGAGGACCTTCAAGAGGGCATGGTGCTTCCGGGGATCGTGACCAACATTACGGCCTTTGGGGCCTTTGTCGACGTGGGAGTGCATCAAGACGGACTGGTACATGTAAGCCAGCTGGCCAACCGACGCGTAGCCGACCCCAACGAAGTAGTGCACCTCCATCAGCACGTGAAAGTAAAAGTAATAGAGGTAGACCTGCGAAGACACAGAATATCGCTCTCGATGAGGATATGATTGTTTTTTGGGGGGAGAGGAGAGGATAGATACAATAGACTAAATAGAGAAGATAGATGGGATAGAAGAAGAGCATCGAAGCTCCGGATTCTATCCCATCTATTTTTTCTATCACCTCTATCTTTTCTATCCAATCTATCTATTCTATCACATCTATCCTTTCTATCTCTTCTATCCTCTCTATCTCCTCTATCCCCTCTATCCCCTCTATCACATAGCCCAGATAATCAGCCCCGAGCAGATGATGATACCAGTTATAAGCAAATCTATCAGGCAGAAGCCCATGATGTCCTTGGCATCGAGCTTGGCGATGGCCAGGGCGGGAATGGCCCAGAAGGGCTGGATGAGGTTGGTCCAAGCGTCACCCCAGGCAATGGCAGTACCGGTGAGACCGGGGTCCACGCCGAGGTCAGCCCCGGCGGCAAACATGATAGGCGCCTGTATGGCCCAGTGTCCACCTCCCGAAGGCACAAACATATTGAGCACGGCGGCACAGATGAAGGTCAGCAGCGGATAGGTCGTTGGGGTGGAGATGGAGATGCAGGCATTGCTGATAACGGTGCCGAAGCAGATGCCACTAGCACCGATGCCGGTGATGATGCCCATGATGCCGGCATAGAACGGGAACTGCAGAATGATGCCCGATGCACCCGTAGCCGCCTTGGTGAAGGCTCGCACATAAGCCAGAGGAGTACCATGAAGCAGCACACCCAAGAAAAGGAACAGCATGATGACACTGCCCAAGTCGAACGAGCCGCCACGGAATCCCAGATGAACAATCAGATAGGTGAAGCCTATCAGTGCTACTATCCATGAGAGCACTTTGGAATGCTCCATGCGCTGAGCGGGGGTGATGCTGGCTTTGTCGGGCCTAGCCACGGTCACACTCTCTTCTTCCAACAAGGCAGGGTCCACCGTCACCACATCTTTCTTGGGGTGCATGAGGGTGTTGGTGACCACGATGGCCACAATGACCAAAGCCACAATGACCAAGTTGTGCGGCTCCAATATCGTTTGAGAAATAGGCACAGGACTGGTGAGGATGCCGTTGGTGGCTTTGGTGAGGGCCTCGCCGGGAGTGGCCATGGTCAGGGGGATAGAACCCGAAAGACCCGCATGCCACACCACAAAGCCGCTATAGGCCGAAGCTATCAGCAGTCGATAGTCCACACCGCTGAGGCGGCGGGCAATCTCTTTGGCAAAAATAACGCCTACGATAAGGCCGAAACCCCAGTTGAGCCAACAAGCAATGGCGGAAACACCCGTAACAAGGGCAATGGCTGCTGGCGGTGTTTTCGGTATGCCTGCCAGAGCACTGATGCCCCTTTTGATAGCAGGGGCTGCTGCCAGTGTGGAACCGCAAACCAGCACCAAGGCCATCTGCATGGCAAAAGCCAGCAGATTCCACACGCCACCGCCCCAATGTTCGATGACCTCGATGGGGGTCTGATGGCAGATAGGCATGGCCAAACAGGCGGCCACAAGGGTGAGGATGATTGCAAAAATGAAAGGTTCGGGCAGCCAACGCTGCACCAACTTGACACAGAATTTAATCATAGTTTTTTCTGTCTAGGCGTAAAGTTATTGAATATCCGACAGGGTTAGAAGACCGGCTGAGACAGGTTATTCGGGTTGGATGAGCTGGAGGAATTTATTATAGAAATCCACGTTTTGCATGATGCCGGTGAAATGTTGTGCACCTGGACCGTAGGCAAACACTGGAACCATAAGGCCGGAGTGTCCGCCTGTGGACCAAGAGAGTTGGCTCTGTCCTTCGGCAATGTTGCCGTTTAAAAGGGAGAGGCCGCCAGTCTCATGGTCTGCCGTCACCACCACAAGGGTGTGACCGTCCTGCTCGGCAAAGTCCAGCACGGCCGTGAGCATATCCTCGAAATCGGCCAACTCGGCCAGCAGATAGGCACTGTCGTTGTTGTGGCATGCCCAGTCGATTTGAGAGCCTTCGACCATCAGCACAAAGCCATTGTCGCTCACATTGAGGGTCTCAATGGCCTTCATCGTACCCATGGTGAGCCAGCGTCCGCGGTCCATGGCTTTGGGTGGGTCGTTGGGCGAGAGCAGACCGCAGATGCGGCGACCCTTGAGCGACATGAGTTCCATGGTATTGTAAGCCATGGCATAGCCACGGGCCTGAAGGGTATCGAGAGGAGAAAATCCGTCGTGGCGATTTTCGGGTTTAAAGTGGTTGAGACTCCCCCCAACCATCACCTCAAAGTCACATTGGGCCATCTGCATACTGATAGAGTCGAAAAGTTTGCGGTTGGTGACGTGGGCATAAGTGGAGGCAGGCGTGGCATCCAACACGCTGCTAGTGACCACAAATCCTGCCGCCTTGCCGAACAGCCGCTTGGCTGTGGTAAGGAACGAGGGATAATGGGTGCCGTCAGGTCCCAAGGCAATGTGGTAGTTCTCCACCTTGTGGCCAGTCATCAGGGCAGAGCCCCCGGCACCGCTATCGGTGGTATAGCGGTTGTGAGAGTAGGTGCGGGAGAATCCCGTGTAGGGAAAACGCAGAAAAACGCTGTTGTCGCCTCTCTGCGCCACCAGGGAGGTGTATACCTGCGCCACCCCCATGCCATCGCCCACCACAAAGATAATGTTGCGGACCTCAGGTGTTTTGGGTTGTTGTTGTTTTTTAGTGGTTCTGCCCCACTGCGCATAGGATAGGAGCGGCAGAAGCATCAGTAGCAAGATGATTTTTTTCATTTGTTGATTATCGAATCCTTGAAACGGCGTAGGAGAAAAAAGAACTCCATACGTGTTTTTTAGTTGTTGTTTTCAGTAAACTCTTTCTCGTCCTCGTGAACAATTTTTATCTCCAAGTCATCCTTCTTGTCATTGGGGATAATCACGGCAGCCAATATGCCGACGATGGCAGCCACAGCCAATCCCGAGAGGGCCACCTTGCCCAACTGGATAGAGCTGTTGGGGCAGCCATAGCTGATGCCGATGGCCAAGGTGAGGGTAAGGGCTGTAATAATCAAGTTACGCGAATTGGTTAGGTCGACATGGTTCTCCACCAGGCTGCGGATACCCACGGAGGATATCATGCCGTAAAGGATGAGCGACACGCCACCAATAGTGGCGGTGGGCATGGCGTAGACCAATGCGGCAAACTTGGGCGAGAAGCTGAAGATGACTGCAATGACGGCAGCAATACGTATCACGCGGGGGTCGAAGACACGGGTGAGGTTCAGCACGCCCGTGTTCTCACCGTAGGTGGTGTTGGCCGGTGCACCAAAGAGCGAAGCCAGTATGGTGGCAGCGCCGTCACCCATGAGGGTACGGTGTAGGCCGGGGTCCTCGATATAGTTGCGTTGGGTGGTGGAGCCGATGGCCAATATGTCGCCGACATGCTCGATCATGGTGGCCAAAGCAATGGGCATGATGGCAATGACGGCAGTTAGCAGGAAACTCCAGTTGCCCTGACCGAAGGCATAGATTCCCGTGTCGTTCCACTGGAAGGGGGCTCCCACCCAGGCGGCATCGTGGAGCGCCTGCACCTTGGTGGGCTCCAACTGGCCAAAGATGGCGGCCACCACATAGGAGACCAACACACCCAACAGAATGGGGATAATCTTTATCATGCCCTTGCCCCAGATATTGCAAACGACAACCACGAGAATGGCGATGATAGCCACCCACCAATTGGTGAGGATATTGTTGATGGCGCTGCCGGCCAATATAAGGCCGATGGCAATGATGATGGGGCCAGTAACCACCGGCGGGAAGAGTTTCATCACGCGATGGACGCCAAAGGCCTTCACACAGGCTGCCAGCACAAAGTAGAGCAATCCCGCGGCAGCCACACCGACACACGCATAGGGCAAAGCCTGTACCTGGGTCATGCCCAAGCCCTCGCCCATGGCCACTACCGTGGCGTAGCCGCCAAGAAAGGCGAAGCTGGAGCCCAGAAAAGCTGGCACCTTCATCTTGGTGAACCAGTGGAAGAGCAACGTGCCCAGACCGGCAAACAACAGTGTGGCGGAAACCGAAAGACCTGTGATGGTGGGCACCAATATGGTGGCACCAAACATGGCAAACATGTGCTGAAAGCCCAGCACCAGCATGCGGCCCTTGCCCAACTGTCGGGCATCGTAGACCGCTTCATTGGTAGAAATCTTAGCCATAAAAAATGATTTTTTGTTGTTATTTAATGGGAAACGGATTATACGGAGATTCTATAGATTCAGGGGGCTCCGGAGGGACCGGGGAGACCGGATATTCCGGAGGAGCCGGGGAGACCGGATATTCCGGAAGAGCCGGAAATTCCGGTAATTCCGGAAATTCCGGGGGCTCCGGGTTATCCGGGATTTCCGGGTTATCCGGGTTATCCGGGGTCATTTGGTGCCAAAGATACGGTCGCCGGCATCGCCAAGACCGGGGAGGATATAGCAGTCCCCATTGAGCTTTTCGTCCAACGAGGCCGTGTAGATGTCCACCTCGGGGAATTCAGACTGGACTCGTTTGATGCCTTCGGGAGCGGCCACCAGGCACATCATGCGGATATTGGAGTAGCCGTCCTGTTTCAGGCGACGGATGGCATCGCACGCACTGCCGCCAGTGGCAAGCATCGGGTCGGTGAGAATAACCATGCGGTCTTTGCCTTCGGGCATCTTATAGTAGTAGAAGACCGGCTCGTGGGTAGTTTCGTCGCGATACATGCCAATGTGACCGACCTTGGCGGCAGGGATAAGGGTAAGAAGTCCATCCACCATACCCAAACCCGCACGGAGTATAGGCACTACCACCACCTTTTTTCCAGCGATTTCATGGGCGACCATCGTCTGCATTGGGGTTTCTATCTGCACCGTCACCAAGGGAAAGTCGCGGGTGACTTCGTACCCCATGAGCATACCTATTTCTTTCAACAATTCACGGAATTCGCGGGTTCCGGTTTCTTTCTTGCGCATAATGGTCAGTTTGTGTTGGACCATTGGGTGATTAATGATATGAAGTGCCATATTGTTGTAATTTATAACGTTATAATAAGTTTCTTTGCAATGGGCATACCTAATAATTGCTTTGCAAAAATACTAAAAAACTATCTGTTTGCAAAATATTTAACAAAATATTTTTCAACACGATGTTCATAATGGGCAGCAAAAACACGCTCTATTGCAGAGTACGCTTGCCGACCTGATGTAATCCGACTAGCGGGTACTGAGCAAAGGCAGCAGCTCCTTCTCAAAAAGGTCGCGACGGATGAGGCGGTAGTGGGGGGCGTAGCACTGATTGAAGCGCAGGCTGTGGTGGACGGCCTTGCCGCCGTTGTTAACATGGGTGTGGAGAGCGGCAGCCTCGGCCGTGTAATTCTTGGGGCGGGGTGTGACGTGGGAAGCCTTTACGGCAATGCGCTCCCAGGTGCCTTTCCATTCGTAGGCCGGCATTGGGTGCTGGAGTTGGGCACTCTGCATCGAAAGGCTGACGAATTGGCCTATGTCGACCCGACCGTCTTGAACGACACGCAGATTGACCCGCACAAAGTTGCCCTCAATGCCGGTGTATTCATAGTCGGGAAAAGCCCGGTTGGCTGGGTCCATCAGGCTGATTTCGTCTAGGATATATTGGGCATAGGAGGCCGAATCCTGAATGAGGTGCCCGGGGCCGTAAACATCTTGGAAACAAGACTTATAGATGTCTTGCAAGTGGGCCTGAGGATAGGACCGCATGTACTCGGTGAGGACACGGGTGGCCCGGTCGGGGACATCAAATGTCCCTTGGTCTATTCGGCGCAGTATATATTGAGCTCGTTGCAAGAGTGCGGTTGTAGTAACTTGTGCACGCCGGTTAGGAGAAAAGCGGTGCGCCCATTGGTTCTCGAACTGGCGCAAGCAACTGTCGAAAGCAGGCTGGCTGAAAGGAATATGGAACTGGACAGACTGGTCGAGGGCATCAAAGAGAAGATTCCAACGGCGGAGATAGTATTGGTCCAGCAGCCCGCCCCACATACGGTTGCCATAATCATTGAGTACCGGACCGCCCCAGATGGTCGGGAGCGTACGGGCCTGTGTTTCATAATAGTCCTGTTCCTTTTCCGAAGTACCCCATCGGCGGGCTGCCGCCAGCCAGGAATCCAACGAACAGGGGTCGATGCCCACCAGCAGGTCGTTGGCACTACGAATTAGCTCCTGGGCCATGGCACGATAGTGGGTCATTCCCTTTCGATCACCCTTGCGATAGGCTTCGGCGTATGCATCGCGCACCTCCATAAAATGGTTACCCAGCCACTGCGAGAGCAACACGGCCACGTCGTATCGATAGCTTTGGCGGGCAGAAGGAGCCTTCAGCATCAGACGGATGGCACGGAGCAGCGTGGCGTTGTCGTATGAGTAGAACGGTTTGGTATAATAGGTGCCATGACCTGACAGAGAGGGGCGCGCCACCATTTGCGTTCCTAGGCCGTAAAAAGACCAGTCTTTATACACCGAGTCGATGAGCAGCTGCCACGCCTGACGCTGATAGGCGTTTGCCTTGCCGTAGCGCATGTCGGCCCAACGGTGGGCTAACTCCCCTACCCTTTCTGCATTACCGACCTGATTCCAAGGGTGCTCCAATAAAAACTCAAAAACATGCGGACTGATATCGAAGCCTTCCAATGTGGAACCCACGCCCAGCATATTGCCGTCGTGGTCGGCATAGGCCCGGCTGAGCTTGTCGTTGAGCACATCGAGGTCGCCCAGCAGCATGGTATTGCCTCCGAAGTTGCCCAGATAGCACCAGATGAAAGGCTGTCCGAAGAATCCCTCGGTCTGGCGCCACACCTCGGTCTTCTCGCAGAAATAGTCCAGCAGCACCAAACGTCCCTGTGGCACCGCGGTGAGATACGCCCTCAGTCGTTCGGGAGTCCACTGCTTTTGTTTATAATAGAACACCCACGACATCTGCAGCCATCGGGCATCAGGGTCCACCTGCTGGAGCGAAGCGTATATGTTGCGCGAGACATCGGCCAGATAGTCGGGCTCCCAGCTGGGCGGGTCCATTTCGTTAAACGGGTCAATGCCATAGATATGATTGGTGCCATAAAGGGCGGTTTGCTTTTCCAAATACTTGCGCTGGATGACGGCAAAAAGGCTGTCGGTAGAGTTCATGAAATAAGTGGGTTCGAAGCCGCACCAACTGCTGAGCTGCTGTATTTCGGCCTGGGGAAAGCGCAAGGCTATCTGCCGGGGCACATGGCCGGCAAAAGCGGGCAGAACGGGTGTCATGCACAATTCGCGCTCGCGGGCCACGATCTTCTTTTGCAACTCTTTCTGCTCGTCGATCCATCCTTGCGGCAGCGGGCCTCCAAAACCGTCGAGATTGGCCATACGGTGCCACGGCAAGTGGGCGGGACCGCTGAAATAGGCCCGTATCTCGTTGTCGTTCATGCCCATCTCACGCCAGACCTCCTGCCATACCGCCTCCTGCCCCGTCAAGGCCAGGGGCATATTAACTCCATTGAGGGCCATCCAGTCGATGAACCGCTCCCACTCCTTCCACTGCCACCACACCATGGTGTAGCCATAAGTGCAGTAGTTGAGAAAGAAACGGACAGGCATTTGGCACTGATGGGTGACCTTGCGCGGCACTGAGGGCAACACCGAGGGCAGCTCCACAGGCTCACTGGCATACCATGAGACATGGGTGTGGGCGTACTCCTTGAGATAATAGTTGAGGCCCATGGCCATGGAATTGTCATTGTTGGCAGTAATGGAGACACAATCTACTTTTTGTTCCAAAGTATAGTAATCGGCAGCAGCCTCCACTCTGACAAAAACGAAATGGGAAGCCTTGTCGCCAAGCAGACGCTGGGCCAATGCCTGTGCCGCCTGTTGCGCAAAGACGGCCGACATTCCGGACAACGCCATCATCAATAATATGATTTTCTTCATAACCAATATGTAAAAGGGGTTGTGATAATGGGCGGAAACTGCAGTTTAACCTGCTGAAGCCTTGCTTAACGTTACCCGCTTGACCACCCGCACGCTCACTTCGTAGAGCAGGTAGATGGGGAGTGCGACAACAGACATGGTGATGGCATCGCCCGTGGGCGTGATAACGGCGGCGAGGATGACAATGACAACGATGGCGTGCTTACGGTAGCGCGTCATAAACTCGGCCTTAAGCACCCCCATTTTGGCCAGTAGCCAGCACAACACAGGCAATTCAAACACAATGCCCATCACCAGACACAGCATCAGCAACATGCTGATATAGGAGGTGAGGGCTATCTGGTTAGGCACCTCGGGACTGACCTGATAGGTGCCCAAGAAGCGGAAGGTGAGAGGGAAGATAATGAAATAGTTGAGGGCTACGCCCATCAGGAACATCAAGTAGCCACTGCCCACGGCACGGACGGCATACTTGCGCTCATGGGCATAGAGGCCCGGGGCGATAAAATGAAAAAGAAGGTACAACACATAGGGCGACACGATGAGCAATCCCATCCAGAGTGCCACCCGCATATGCACCAGAAACTGTTGTGCCAGTTCGGGATTGAAGAGATCGATATGGAAGTCGCTGTTCACCCCTGTCAAACTGGTGAACAGACGGTAGGTGACAAAGGTGCTTTTGCTGGGGGCCATCACGATGGCGAAAAGCCACTCCTTGCAGCAGAAAGCAGCCACAGCACATATCACCACCGCCGCCAACGCTTTGAGCAGACAGGAGCGCAACTCATCCAGATGATCCCAGAAATCCACCTTGGGCAAGTGTTAGTGGTCAAACCTCTGGCTGCGAGCCGTCATGCTTGGTTTCGGGGGATTTGGAGGTATTGTTGTTGGAGGTATTGGCGGCATCCTCAATGCCGTTCATACCATCCTTGAAGCTCTTCACGCCTTTGCCCACCCCTTTCATCAGTTCTGGAATCTTCTTGCCACCAAACAGCAGCAGAACCACCAGAACAATCAGGATTATCTCCCACGTACCTAGAAAAAGTAGTTTCATGGTTATCAATTATTAATAATGATTATCCGCTATCGTCCGAAATATGAAATCGCGTCTCTCCGAGACGCACTTATGGGGTTGATTCCAATCCCCACACTGCGAAAATCGGAGATTTTCTTGTATGGGGTTATTGAGATTAAGCCTCTCCGAGGCTTCTTCGGTGCAATGCGGATAGTCAATTTATTTATTACTTGCTTTTTTCTTCAATCATCAGCATCTTGCCGGGGATGTCTATCTGCTGTGGACACTCGGGCAGGCACTTGCCACATCCAATGCAACGGTCGGCCTGTCGTTCTGGCACCACGGCACGGTTGTAGCCCACGAGGAAGGCTCGGCGCGCCTTGCGATAGGCACGGCGCTCCTCTGCGGGAGCATCCTCGGCCAGGTCGTCGGTGATGACGTTGCCCTCGTTGACCATCTTGTTATAGTGGGCAAAAATGGTGGGTATGTCCAAGCCATAGGGGCAAGGCATGCAGTACTGGCAGTTGGTGCAGGGTATGAGCGAGATGCCAGCATAGCGGACAGCGATGTCCCTCAGCATGGCCAGTTCTTCGTCGGTTAACGGTTTGTGGGGCGACATGGTGCGCAGGTTGTCCTGCAGGTGCTCCATATAGGTCATGCCGCTGAGCACGGTAAGTATGCGGGGCTGCTGTCCGGCAAAACGGAAAGCCCACGAGGCCAGGCTCTGCTCCGGTTCACGCTGTTTCAGTTCGTCGGCGGCAAACTTGGGCAGGGTGGCCAGCTGGCCGCCCAACAGCGGCTCCATCACAAAGACAGGGATGTCGCGTTTGGCCAGTTCGCCATAGAGGTATTCGGAGTTGGCATCGCCCGTGCCCCTCTTTTCGGCCAAGGCTCCGGCATGTTGCCAGTTGATATAGTTGTGCTGGATAAGCACATGGTCCCAATGCACCTTGTCGTGCATGGCGAGGGCCTCGTCGAACACCTTCACGTCGCCATGATAGGAGAAGCCCAGATTGCGGATGCGGCCTTTGGCACGTTGCTCAATGAGGAAGTCCAGAATGCCGTTGTCGATAAATCTTCCGTAGAAAGCCTTCATGGGGTCAATTTCGTTGCCCTCGTTGTCACGTGCGGGCAGACCGATGCAGTGGAGCATATAGAAGTCGATATAGTCCACCTGCAGTTTCTCAAACGACTCCTCAAACATCTTGATGCTCCCCTCGCGGGTCCAGATATCGTAGCTTTGGTTGGAGAGCTTGGTGCTGATGAGGAAGTCCTCGCGTTTGTGGCGGCTGAGGGCGATGCCCAGTGAGGTCTCCGAGCGGGCCTGGCAGTAGCGCGGCGACGTGTCGAAAAGATTGAGGCCGTGCGCAATGGCATAGTCGGTAAGCTGATTGATAGCCTCCTGGTCCAGGTCGCTCTGGCGGTCGTCGGGGTCTACGGTGGGCAGTCGCATGAATCCGAAGCCCAGCAGCGACACCTTCTCGCCATGGGTGCCGGTGCGGTAGGTCATCTTGTCGGTAGGCACTTCACCCAAGGCGAAGCCTTCTGCCTGTGTTTGGTTGGGGTTGTCACAACCTGCTGCCAAGGCGGTGGTGGCCAATGCACCCGCGCCAAGGGTTTTGAGGAATTTTCGTCTATCCATGTCTAATTGAGAATTGAGGGCTATACGTTAGAATTATTTAATAGTGATAACGCGGATTTCCTTAGCAGGACGGAGGTCGATGCTGAAGCCATACAGTTGGTCGTATAAAGACTCCATGCTGGTCAACTGCGCTGCCAAAGGACTTTTACGCTCGAAACAATAATATTGGGTAATCATTGAAGAATCTGGTGCCAGCGTATAATCTTCTACCAGTTCATTGCCACGGACACTGAAGCGGTTGTCCAGCAAACGGCCGATGGCACTGCCGGCATTCTCACTCTCTGGGGTTAGTTTTTCTTCGCGACCATCGGGGTAGACCAGCCAGATTTCCTTGAGGTAGGTGGTGGAGGTGTCGAAGGTGAAACCTTTGCCGTCATTGTATTCCTTGGCCATTTCACAAAAAGTATGGAATAGTTCGGCATAGTCAGGCTTCTGTGGTTGGTTGTACTTCACACGGAAGACTACCCGTTCCTCAAGACTTTCGCCCTTCGAAACCCAGTCATAGTGCACGTCTGTGGCCGTGTCGGCCATGCTGGCCAAGAGGCTGGCCATCTGTGACGGCTCGTTCACCCGGTAGAACTCCGTGGTGAGGGAGTCAAGACTTGTCAGCAAAAACTGATCATCAATCAACTGTTGGTTGTTGGCAAATGGGCGTAACGGTTCTATGGTAGCCGTCATGCTGTCGCTCGTAACAGTTACCGGGTTCGAAAGAAAAAACAGGGGGAACAATATAGCGATGCTGTTATTGAGAACATGCAACAGACAGGAAAGCAAGAAACTGATGTTGATGGTCAGCCAGCACATCACCAACGCCATGCCGAAGATATCACTAAGCCCGAGCACCATACCGATAGAAAAACCATCGAACCCCGAAATGTGGCAAAGGGCAAAACAGGCCGAAGTGATGATGGCGTTGAGCCAGGTCTGCAACACCTTGTCCTTGACGGCACACCACACAAATATGAAAAGAGCCACGAAAATGAGACCCCATAATCCCATCTCGCTGCACGAGAATAAGGTCATAAGGACCAGACAGACGATGGTCATCCATTTTTTCCCCACACCCCAGAGGCGAAAGCTAAGCTCCTCCAAAATAGGCTGGAAGAAGCAGAAAAGCAAGACCACTCCAATAGGCATATACTGGAAAAGCGACTTGCCCATGTCCATGAGGGTTTCTTGACCGGCCGGTGCATGGCCGGTTTTTTCCATAATATACGAAGCCAACATGGATAGTAGCCAAATGGCCAAGCCTATCCATAACATGGGCAGGTAACGTTTATTGTATCGTTTAGGTTTGTTCATTGTTGTTTGGTATTGAGGTTAGGAATTCATTGGTGAACGGCCGTTGTTGTGTGTGTTGGGTATCCGCTACAGCGAACACGACTTCACAACTAAATACTTTAGAGTTCGTCAATTTGTTTTTGAATTTTTTGTCGTTTGCTGTGTTTGGTCCAAAGGCCATACACCTCGCTCACGTTGCCGGCGGTCATAAAGGCCTGAATGTCATTATCCTTGATGTAGGCCATCAACTTGCTGAACTCGTCCTTGGTGAGAAGGGCTTCCAACTCGATGGATTTCTCATTGCTGTAGCCTCCTATCACCTCATAGAGCGTGCAGCCGCGGTTGAGGTCATCGATAATAAAACGCCTGAGCCGGTCGTACTCTTTGGAAACGACGCACACACGCTTGCGGTTGTTGAGCGACGCGGTGAAATAGTCCACCACCAAGCCGTTGATCCAGGTGCCGATAAGGCCGATGACCACCATGCGGAAGTCGTTGATGAAGAATGCAGTGCAGCAAATGACGGCACCGGCGATGCTCACCGAGGTGCCAATATCAAAATGGAGGTACTTGTTGACAATCTTGGCCAGAATGTCCAATCCTCCAGTGGAGGCGTTGATGCTGAACATCAGGGCCTGCGAGGCACTGAGCACCAGCACAAAGCAACAGAGGTCCAGCCAAGGGTCACCCATGACAGAGGGCGAACCTGTGATGGGGTTGTCGTGTGCGAAGGTTTGCCAAGGGAGAATGGCATCCCAGAAGTCGGTCAAGGGACCCAATATCATGGCGGTGTAGACCGTCTTGGCACCAAACTCGTGTCCGATAAGCACCCAGGCCAAGATCAGCAGGATGGCATTGATGACCATGATGATGACCGACAGGCCGATATGGATGCCTGCCAATTCAAACAAACTGTTCAGAACAATGGAAAGACCCGAGATGGTGCCGATGATGAGTTTGCTGGGCACCAAGAAATAATAGACTGCCGCAGCAGCCACTGCCATGCCTAGGGTCATGATGACAAGCTCTTTCCAAAATTTGCTGGTTTTCACCACTCCGAGTGTGTCGAGTATTTTGTTCATTGTAGTACTTGTATAATGTTTTTTTTAGTCTAGTGGCTAGGAATAATGAATAGGGGTCAGACCGCGGTATGCACCTCGCGTCCTTCGACATAGATGGCCGAGAAGGGGCGCACGGGGCAGTAGTGTTCGCAAGCCCCGCAGCCGATGCAGAGACTCTCGTTGACAGCCACGCGGCTGTGGCCGGTGCTGGGGTCGCTGACGATGCTGATGGCAGCAGCCGGACAATGGCGCGAGCAGGCGTTGCAAGTCTCGCCTTGGGCCAACAGGCAGTTCTGCGGCACCGTCACGGCATGACCAATGCTGATGGCACTCTTCTGCGCGGTGTCAATCTTCTTGATGGCCCCTGCGGGACACACCTCGCTGCAACGGGTGCAGTCGGGGCTACAGAAGCCACGGTCGAACTGCATCTCAGGCTGCATCAGAGTGGTAAGGCTCTTGGACGGACGCAGGACCTGTTGGGGACAGGCCGACACACACAGCTGACAAGCAGTGCAGTGGTTGGCAAAATGTTTGAGGCTAACTGCGCCGAAAGGCTTCAGCGGAATCTGACGCTCGGGCAGCTGTTTGTCCTCCAGCACGGCCAGACCACCGTCGACCTTGGTTTCCTGAGCCTGCAGCAACATGGCGCCGCCCACGGCAGCAGTGGTCACCACAAACTTGCGGCGGCTGGAGTCGACCTTCTGGTCGGCGGGGGCGGGGGCAGGCTGAGCCTTGCCTGTCGTCAGGCGGATGGCCTTCACCGGACAGTTGTCTATGCAGTCCATACATGCCACACAGCGCGAGTAGTCAACCTTGTGGGTGTCGATATCGATGCACATGGACTTGCAGTTCTTCTCGCACTTCTTGCAGCCGATGCACTTGCTCTGGTCGATACGGGGCTTGAGGAGCGAAAACTTAGACAGGAAGCCCAGCACCGTGCCGACGGGGCAGATGGTGTTGCACCACAGACGGCCCCAACGGAAGGAGAGGAACCCTATCACCACAAAGGTCACCACAGCAATAAGGAGCAGCAGGCCACTCTTCACCCACACATCGACGCTGTAGAAAGCATAGCTGCCGGCGCGTTCGGCAAAGAAGGCACACAGGTTGTTGAGCCACATGTATACGGGCTGGAACAGGTTGGTGGCGATGCGACCATAGGCACTGTATGGGGCTATGAGGATGGCTATGCCGCCTAGGCCAAAAACCATCAGCAACACAAAAACCACCAATACCACCACACGGAGAATCCAATGGTTCTTGGCATAATGAAAACGATTCTTTTTAACCTTGCCTCCAAGCCAGCCAAAGCAGTCCTGCATCACGCCCATCGGGCAGATGACAGAGCAGTAGACACGGCCCACCAGTAGCGTGAGCAATACTAGAACCACCACCACGCCCACATTGAGGGCAAGGACGGCAGGGAGGAACTGAACCTTCGCCATCCACCCCAGATAGGTGTGAAGGGTGCCGGTGAAGTCAAGAAACATAAGCGTAATGGCTGCAAAGAAGAGACAGGCCAGTACAATACGGATTTTTCTGAGCATAACTATCGGTTAGTATTGGTGTTGTCGTTGATATTAATTAGGGTGTTGTTTTTAAATGGGGTATTTTAATGAGTGTTGCTTTAATGAGCGGAGCCTGGGTGGGTATGCTTCGATGGACATGGGTTCGAGCGTGCTGCTTGTTGGAGCCTTGCCGACCTTGTTGTCTCGTTAGGGCTCACGACCCTCGGTGGCATCCCAACATTGCTTTTTTACCGCAATCGCTGTCTGTATTAGTTGATTTCGTTGTTGGACGGTATTTCGGCAATGCGGGCTTGGGCAGAAGCCGCTTTGGCCTCGGCATCGGCGGCCTTGGCCTCAGCATCGGCGGCTTTGGCTTCGGCCTTGGCAAGCTGACGGTTGGCCTTGGCCTCCTTCATCATGTGCCAGAACTGGATGAGGTGGACAAGAATGATGGCCACCCCCATAAAGACCAAAATAAAATTAGTCGGGTTGGACCGCACAGCCCAAAGAACCAGAAAAACACAACCGATAAGGTTGACCAAACGAATCTTTTTTTCGCCCCGCAGGACAAAGGATGCCAACAAAATGACAGCGGCTATAACTCCTAAGGCATTAGCACTCATACTATTGCTACTATAATAAATGATACTTATAAATACTCTAATATCGTTGCAAAAATACAAAAAAAAAACGAAATAACATTTTTTTTACTTTTCGATAAAACGTCTTTTCCCAACCACCCCGACCGACGAAACCACCATCCTCCCATCCCAACAAAACAAACCCAAACATCCGAACCGCTCCTGACAGCCGCGAATACCTCAATTATCTAACATTTAATTCATTCATAACTAGATAGCATTTATCTTATGTTGGAGAAGTAAAATGTAAATTAAATGTAAGTAAAACATAATATAAATAGCGAACCTAGACTGAGCCTCAAATACCATGTTTAATTTCCGTCAACGGCGTCTCCAATACCTACTTTTGGCAACCTCCCGATGTCGCCCCAAAAGGGCATACAGAGACATGGCCGCAGGCAAGGAAAACAGCGAACCTGGAGGACATCATAACGCCTCGAAAGGGCATAACAGAGGGCTAACGATTAATGGTGTTCACCCATCATCATTGACCCCATCCCTCTGAGAACGGGGGGACAGGGAATCTTGTCTTGTGCTAATGGCTGTCAGGCAAAAGCTTACCGGAGCTTGTGGGTGAGGTAATGGCGTTTGACATAAAGCCAGAAACCGAGGAACCCCAAGAGATTGACACCCCAAGCCACCCAAAAGGCGGCGGAGTAACCGTAGTTCTCCGTCAAGACACCTCCCAGCAGTATGCCGATACCCATGCCGACATCCCAGGCCACTAATATCGAACTGTTGGCGGTGCCCCGTTGGCTGTGGGGGGCCAGGTTGATGAACATATTCTGGTAGGCGGGGTACATGTGACCATTGCCTAAGCCGATGATGAGGGCAGCAGCATAATAGCCCACCCGGTTAGGCAAGGCAGCAAAGACCAGATAGCCTACCAAGGAAACGCAGACTCCCAGGGAGGCGTTGTAGGCTATGCGGCCTTCACGAAGGGCTTTGTTGCCCTGCAAGCGCGACAGGATGAGGCCGATGGAGATAAGGGCAAAGAAAAGGCCTGAGCCACTCTCGATGCCTAGGCGCTCTTTGCCATAGATGGCCACATAGGTGGACATGACGCCGTAGGAGAATGCAAAACAGACCATGGTGAGGGCCTCGCTCCACCCTTTGGTGAGGAAGAAATGGTCGAGGGAGATGGGTTGCTTCCCCTCCACTTTGGGACGCGGGCGGGTCTTGACGGTGCTGTCGATGAGCAGTCCCACCGTGGCAACGACCATGGCAAGCCAAAAGATGATGTCGAAGTTGTGGGTGGTAACATATATCCAGATGGCTATAGAGGGACTGATGGCCGAGGCCAGGTTGTTGCTGAGGCCGTAGAGGCCGATGCCCTCGGTGCGGCGGGAGCTGGGCAGGACATCGATGGCCACGGTGCTGTTGGCCACCGTGGTGAAGCCGAAGGGGACACCGTGGAGGGTGCGGACAAGGGCAAAGAGCATCAGGGTGCCCGCCGCCACATAGCCCACAAAGAACAGGGTGAAGAGGGTGAAGCTGAAGAGCAGCACCATCTTGCGGGGGAAACTGTCGACGATATAGCCGCTGAATAGACGGGCCACCAGGGCCATCACGGCATAGCCGAAAAGAACCAGTCCGATGGTGTCTTTATTGGCGGCAAACTGCTCAGAGAGATAGATGGGTAGCAGTGGTGTCAGCAACATGAAAGAGAAAAAAATCATGAAGTTGGCTAACCAGACTTTGGTGTAATTGGCGTTCCAGAGGCGTTCTGTCATGGGGCTAAGGCGTAACGATATGGGTTAGAGGTTGGTGAGTGATTATTGATTGGAAACTACTGTTATTTGCTGCTTGCCAACGGTCATACAAGATTGTGCAACATGGCATACACGGCCAGACCGGCCACAGATTTGATGCCCGTCTTGCGGGTGATGTTTTTGCGATGGGTGTTGACCGTATGGATAGAGATGTTGAGCTTGTCGGCAATCTCCTTGCTGCTGCTGCCTTGGGCCACCAGGACCAGCACTTCGGACTCGCGCTCGCTCAGGTCGTAGTTTTCGTCTGCCGTGTCGTCGCCATCCTGGCAGCACTCGCGCAGAATCTGGGGTATCTTGCTGCCTTGTTCGCGGATGTCGATAACGGTCTTGAACGACTGCAAGAGGTTGGGTTCGACATACTGGTAAACCAACGCCACTACGGCCATCTGGGGGCGGGCCTGCATGATGGCGGCAAGGTTCATCTTGGCAGGCGACTGAAGCAGGTTGGGGTTCATCACCAGGATGTCGGGCTGGATGTGCGGGAGACGCTGCGGGAGGTCGGTGGAGAGGTCGCGCATCGGGGCCAGAAAAGAAAATTCTTCATCTCCCAAAAGCGACATCAGTCCTTCGCGGATGATATCGGAGGGCTCGGCTATCAGCACATTTATCTTGAGCCTCATTGCAAACTCCTTTCCAGCTGCGCGATATAGGGCATAAGCACTTTTTCCTCCAGCTTGGCATGTTTCTGCAAGTCCGACGAGAGCTGCATGATACCGAATACCAGTTCGTTGAGTTCTTCGGTCATAGTTTCGCCCGGGAGGTATTTGTACACTATTTGAGTGAGGTCGGTGAGCTTGTCTACCAAGTCGGTGTGGTGGTCGACAAAATGGTTAGAGACCATGTGTGCATCCCGTTCGCCCTTTAGGAGCTGGTGGAGGTACGGAAAGACATCACGCTCCTCCGAAGCAAAGTGTTCGAGGACCTCTTTTTCATAGTTGGAAAAGAAGTTTTTGAGAATCGTACCATAGCGTTCGCCAGCATGTTGCGCCACGCGGGTGAGGTGTTTTTCTATGTGGGGCAGACGCTCGTTGACGTAGTACTTATGCGAAGTCATGAGGTACGGCACCAGATGTTCGAGTGAGGTCTGGTTGAGGCCATCGCCGTCGGGGTTGTAGTCGTCGAAGGTGTAAACATTGAAGACGAGGAGCACAAAATCCACAGGCATCTTGTATCGGTCGCAAACCTCTTGGACACTCTGTTCGCCAAAGCCCAACGGTATGCCCAGACGAGGCATGACAAGGATGAGATTGTGGTTGGCGGCAATGACGTCGGCCATCTTCATCCGACAAGTAAAAAAAACATTTTTCATGTTGCAAATATACACAAAAAAAACGGATTGGCACATCCTTTGGCAAAATTATTTTGCCAAAGGGCGGGGAACGGTCTGCGGAAAAGGGGGTTGGCGGGCCTTTACAAGTAGGCGGAAAGAAGTTGGGGACTAGGGGATTGGACAGCTCAGCGGGCTGGTGATCTCGCATCCGCGGTTGCGGGCCAGCCACAGCAAGGCATAGCTGCAGGTGGCCTCCACTCTCCCACCCCGCCGTTCGATTTCCTCCACGGCGCGGCGCACCAATTCGGAGGCGATGCCCCGCCCCCGCATACGGTCGTCGACGTAGGTGTGGGTGATGGTAAAGACCCCTTGGGATGTCTCGGGGAAGGTGACCTCGGCCACCTCCTCGCCCTCCACTATGAGGCTGATTCGGTTCGATTCTGTAATGTATTCCATAGGGCAAGTGTAATAAACTGATACAACCAATATTATCAACTAGAAATCATCTATTTGCAGGGATACAAAAATACGACAAAAAAATGATACCGCAAAATCTTTTGGTGAGTACAAAAAATGTTTTTATGTTTTGCCCTTAGAAGGCATTTTTGTATCTTGCTGGTTTTCTGTAGGCGTTGCCTACAGCTGTATCAGTATTTGCCCTTTCAAGGCGATTTTTGGAAGTTGCTTTTGGGGGCAGAATCATAGTGTTTCCGCAATCATTTAATGCACTCCCAAAAGTTTTTTGTTGGTATGTTGGGAGAAGTTTGTATCTTTGCCTCGCCGACTGAGTAAAATTACTCAATAGACTGAGTAAAATTACTCAATGCATTGAGTAGAAACAATAAGTATGTATGAACGCATTTATTATAAGCTAATTAAAGAGCGGATAGAAGAGCCCCGGAAGTTCATTCAAGTGGTTACGGGTCCCCGCCAAGTGGGCAAAACGACCGTAGTGAAACAGGTTCTAAAGACACTGAAAACGCCATGGTTGATGTTTTCAGCCGACGAAGTACCCACGGCCCAGAGGGAATGGATTGCTAATTGCTGGGAGAGTGCACGTGCTAAGCTTCGGGCCGAACAGGTAGAGAGCGTTGTTTGGGTTATCGACGAGGTTCAAAAGATAAAAGGATGGAGCGAGGTGGTGAAAAAGATGTGGGACGAGGACTCTTTTCACGACACTCCCGTGAAAGTAATCCTGCTTGGATCGTCACGAGTGCTTCAGGAACGTGACATGGCAGACTCTTTGATGGGACGATTCGAGACCATTAAAAAACCTCACTGGTCCTTCTTCGAAATGGAAGAGGCTTTTAACTTTTCCTTGGAACAATACATCTATTATGGAGGCTATCCCGGTGCAGCAGGGCTAATCGGAAACGAATCGCGCTGGGCAGAGTACATTCGGTCGGCCATCATTGATGCCACCATCAACAAGGATGTATTGACGGATGCTGTGGTGAACAAACCGGCACTGCTCCGGCAGACTTTTGAATTGGCAGCGGCCTATTCGGGCGAGATCGTATCACTGACGAAAATGATCGGTCAGCTGCAAGATGCCGGCAATACCACAACCTTATCCTCCTATTTGCAACTGCTCCAAGACATTGGATTGGTATGCGGACTGCAAAAATACTCTCCTGACGGGTTACGCCGCAGGGCCTCCATCCCAAAGTATCAGGTGTACAACAACGCATTGAAGAGCATCTACTGTGGTGCCACTTTCCATGAGGCCATGAAAGACCGTAAACTATGGGGACGGCTGTTTGAATCCGCGGTAGGATGCCATATCGTCAACACCGCCTTCACCTCAGGAATACACCCCTATTATTGGAGGGACGGGAACGACGAGGTGGACTATGTGATGCGCGATGGAAGTAAAGTAGTTGGAATTGAAGTGAAATCCAGCATGGAAAAGTACAACAAAGGATTGGCCCGGTTCAGGGAACAATTCAACCCCACTTCCGCTTTCGTGGTAGGCTATGAAGGCTATCCTGTCGTGGGTTTCTTGACTGCCGACCTACGGGATTTTTTAAAACTGACACAAGATGCCCGACAGCCTGGTGTATAAAGCATTAAAAATGCTGCCAGACTGGATGGTGGGGGTGAATGAGCGGTTTGACAAGATGTGTAACATGATAAACCAGTAAAAATACAAACGATATGATAGGAGCAATTATAGGCGACATTGTAGGGTCGCGATTTGAATTTCACAATCACCGCTCGACAGAGTTCGAGTTCTTCCACCCGGACTGCGACTTCACCGACGACACGGTGATGACCGTGGCCGTGGCCGACGCCATCATGAATGGCCTTCCATTCGGGAAGACGTTGCACGAATATGGCCGCAAGTATCCCAACCGCGGCTACGGTGGACGCTTCGGCCATTGGCTGCTGGAGGAGGACGGCTACAAGCCCTACGACTCCTTCGGCAACGGTTCGGCCATGCGCGTGTCGCCGTGTGCTTATCTTGCCAAGGGCAACCGCGAGCAGGCCTTGGCGTGGGCTGCTTCCTCAGCCATCTGCACCCACAACCACCCCGAAGGAGTCAAAGGGGCCATGGCCACAGCCGACTGCATCCTGATGGCGGCGGAGCAGAAGTCCAAAGAAGAGATCAGACGTCGGGCCGAGGAGCTCTACGGCTACGACATGCACTTCACCATCGACCAGATACGGCCGCATTTTGGCTTCTACGAGACTTGCCAGAAGACCGTGCCACAGGCCATCGAGTGTTTCCTCGAGAGCCATGACTTCGAGAGTGCCATCCGCATCGCCATTTCCCTTGGCGGCGACAGCGACACCATCGCCAACATCACTGGCGGCATAGCCGAAGCCTACTACGGAGTACCGGAGGCCATGCGAAGCCATGCCCTTCAACTGCTGCCAGAAGAGATGCGACAGGTAGTGAATGCCATGTACGAATAGTTTCGGGCAGCCTCTAATTATCGCCTTGAAATGGCAAAGACAGATATGGCCCAACGGCAACACCTTGGGCCAATCAATGGGTTACAAACAACATCCTGCGAGGACAAACCCATAGCCCTGCTTTTTCAGTGCCCATCCTCGATGTTACCAGTAGTGCAAGGGGACGCAATAATCGGCTCATCCAAAAAAATTTCGTACCTTTGCATTTTCAAATACGAACAGCTATGACGACAAAAGACAAGATACTTGACATCCTTGACAAGACCGACCGCCAGGGCATAGACGAGGTGATGGAGTGGTTGCCGGGCAGCGGCTTCTTCACGGCCCCTGCTTCCACCAACTTCCACGGCAACTATGAGGGTGGCCTGGCCGAACATTCGCTCAACGTGTACACGGCGGCCATGCGGCTGCGGTCGATGGCCCTGAGCCTCAACCCCGCCATAGAGGACGACCTGCCGGAGGACAGCGTGGCCTTGGCCACCCTGCTGCACGACATCTGCAAAGCCGACATCTACAAGGAGGTCACCAAGAAACGACAGAACAGTTTCGGACGCTGGGACGAATACCCAGGCTATACGGTGGACTACAGCAACTTCCCCCTGGGGCATGGCGAGAAGAGCGTCATCATCCTGCTCCGTCTGGGCCTAGACCTCACCGATGCCGAGATTGCCGCCATCCGGTGGCACATGACGGCGTGGGACCTGCCCTTCCAAAGTCGAGAGGCCTTGGGCAACATCAATGCCGCCAAGGACAAATACCCCCTATGCGCCTTGGTGCAGTTGGCCGACGGCTTCGCCTCGTCGCTGATGGAGGACACGGTGAAGAATTAAGGGAACATCTAAAAAAACGAAAAATACGAAAATTTTAGAATTGCAAAGTATTGAGTATCAATCTGTTTTTAAGATACTAGATTCTGTAATTCTCGATTAATAGAACTTACCTTAAAGGAGGCGCAATGGCATAGACGAGGTGATGCTTGGTGAGCAGCCCCTGATGGAAGCGAACACCCGCCGCACCCCGATGGTTGTTATTACAGGACAATCACTTACCTTTGCAATCCGCAACAACTAAAACATACGAAACACACATGAACGCGACTGAAGAGATAAAGAGGCATCTAATGGAAGTGGAGCGGGAACATGACGTGCGGGTCTTGCTGGCCGTGGAGTCCGGCAGCCGCGCATGGGGCTTCGAGTCCGCCAACAGCGACTGGGACGTACGTTTCATATATGTCCACAAGCTTCAGTGGTACCTATCCGTGGAGAAGAAACGCGACGTCATCGATTATATGTACGAAGACGGCGTGGATTTGGTTGGCTGGGATTTAAAGAAGGCCTTGTCTCTCCTTAGACAAAGCAACCCATCACTTTTCGAGTGGCTGCATTCACCGATTGTATATTACGCCGACGGGGATTTTATTCACCGTATCCACGAAGTGGAGGACTGCTGCTTCAACCCAGCCAAACTCATGTTCCACTACAACCACATCTATCTGAAACACGACATCCGATACCTACAGAAAAAGAAAGGCAGTTTGAAGGTCTTTTTCTATTACCTGCGTGGAATATTGGCCTGCAAATGGATTGAGCAACACCACACGCTCCCTCCTGTGGCTTTTGTGGAACTACTGGAGGCTACTGTTGAGGAAGACGAACTGCGTGAGAAGATATATCATTTGATAGCGATAAAGAAAAGCGGCGCGGAGAAGGACACCACCGCCATAGACACGGACTTGAAAGAGTACGCCTACCACTGGGCAGAATACTACCATGGGCGCATCGAGACCTCACAGCCCGAAGAGAATGAGGTTCCGACCAAGGAACTGGACAGACTATTATATGACATGGTAATGCGCCGCGAGAGGGGGCTGCTATAAGCTGGGCTCCGTAAATTCTGTTGCGGCAGTTTTTCTGTCTGCAGCAGTTGGGTAAAACGCGACTCCATTATAATTAGTGAATACTCGCTATGAGGTATTTTAAAGAGGCTATATTTATGCTGGCCAAATCAGTTACAGGAAAAGAGGCGGTGTAGCGCACTGCAGTGCTGCACACGCAAGCTCTCTTTTTCATTGCCCGTGCGAGATGGTGAAAAGTCTTAGTGCTGACGCACGGCACGGACTGAGTGACCGTTGTTGCGGCTGCTTTGATTCATGCTACGGCCGCCCGAATCGAAGCAGAAGTCCCACGCGTTGCTCGGAGCAAAGGTGGTGACGAGCGCACTAGACCAGTAGTTGCCGGTGCTGCCGTCGAGGCTGAGCGTGCTGTCCCAACGGCTGCCGGCAGCAGGTAGAAAGAGGCTATTGCCGTTGGGTCCTTTGAAAAGGAGACCGTTCACACCGTTCTGCGTAGTCCAATGGCTGGTGGTGTTGGCCACCAGCTCATTCCATTCATACTTAGTGGGGGTGCGCCCGCCATAGTTGGCAGTGGCGGCATCGTCGCCGGGCTGCAGGTAGATTAGGTTGTCGGTATAACCATTGTAGCCATCACTAGAATCGTTGCAGTATTTGGTGAGCTGGTCCCTGTCCCCATTGCAATAGCGGTAGGTGCTCCAGTCGTAAACACTCTTGTGGCTAGTCTCGCCCCATGCAAAATAGTCTCCGTAGTCCTCCGGCGAGGTGGCGCCCACATTGCGCGTGGCCCACATCAGGCCAGACGGTAAGCCGAGATCGACCCAGTCATTGGTACTCGGGTCTTTTTCTCTCTCGCAACTGACCGAGAAAGAAACCATAACAAAAAGTAGCAATAGGGATGCTACAAACCTTGCATATTGTTTCATAGACTCTACTAATTATGTTAGTTACCGTATTAGTTAGTAATGTTCGGTATGTACGTGTACAAAAGGAACGTAAACCGGCGCGCTACTCTTCGTAGTAGACCCGCTTGACGCGGGGGGAGACGGAGGTGAGTATCTCGTAGGGGATGGTGCCGGCGGCTTGAGAGATTTGCTGCAGCAGGTCGGCATCGCCGAAGATGACAACGTCGTCGCCCTCGGCGCAGGGAACGTCGGTGACATCGAGGAAACACATGTCCATGCAGATGCTGCCGATAATGGGCACCTGGCGGCCACCCACCAGCACACGACCGTTGCCGTAGCCTAGATGGCGGTTGAGCCCATCGGCATAGCCGATAGAGATGATGGCGATGCGGGAAGGACGTTGGGCCACCCAACGGCGGTTGTAGCCCACAGAATCCCCAGCAGGGATTTCCTTTATCTGAGATATCTTGGTCTTGAGCTGACTGACAGGCTTGAGGTGGGACTGCACCTCGGGTTCGGGGGCGATTCCGTAGAGGCCGATGCCCAGACGCACCATGTCGAGTTGAGCCTGGGGGAAGCGGGCGATGCCTGAGGAGTTGAGGATATGGCGAAGGATGGTCTCGTCGCCCAAAGCACCTTTGAGGTCGGCACTCCAAGCGGTGAAACGGTCGATTTGGCCCTGGGTGAAGGCATCCTCGGCAGGGTCGTCGGCACATGCAAAATGGGTGAAGATGGATTGGACCCGCAGCACACAATCGGGACTGCTGAAACGTGCCACCAACTCTGGAATATCGCTGCCGGCGAATCCCAGACGGTGCATGCCAGTGTCGAACTCGACATGGACAGGCACCTTCATGCCCTTTTCGCCTATCAGGCGCACAGCATCGGAAAAGGACTCAAAGATACGGAAAGAGTAGATATCAGGCTCAAGATGATAGCGGATGATGTCGTCGAAGCTCTCCTCTTCGGGGTTCATGACCATAATGGGCAACGTGATGCCCCCACGACGGAGGTCGACACCCTCGTCGGTGTAGGCCACAGTGAGGTAGTCGACATGGTTGAACTGGAGGGCATTGGCCACCTCGACCTTGCCGGAGCCGTAGCTGGCGGCCTTGACCATGGCCATCAGTTTGGTGGTGGGCCGAACTAGCGAGCGGTAGTAATTGAGGTTGGAGACAAGATTGTTGAGGTTGACCTCCATGACCGTTTGATGGCTGCGGCGCTGGAGCAGTTTGGCAATATCCTCGAAATGGAATACTCGGGCACCCTTTAGGAGGATGGTTTCGTGAGAGAAAGAATCGAAGTCGAACTGCCGGATGAACTCCTCGGTGGTGGGGTAGAAAGAGGCATTGACGGAAGCAAAGAGCGCGGCATGGCGCTGAAGGGCACTACCGATGCCGATAAAGCGTGTGATGCCATGCTGGAGGACAAGACTAGACACTTGGGTGTAGAGATCGTCGTCGGACATGCCGGCCTGAAGGATATCGCTCAGGATAAGGGTTTTGTTGTGATGCTGACGCTCGTGCAACACATAGTCCAGCGCGATGGTGAGCGAGTTGAGGTCGAGGCTATAACTATCGTTGACCAAGAGGCTGTCGCCCAAGGCCTCCTTCATCTCCAGGCGCATGGCAACAGGAGCCAGATGGGCACAACGCTGAGCAATATAATCGGCCCCATAGCCCAGAAACAGAAGAAAGGCAATGCAATGCATCGCGTTTTCGGCAGAGGCATGATCGACAAAGGGAATGACAAAGGAGTACTGCTGTTGGCGATAGCGGATTGTCAGGTTTGTTTCGTTTTCGCGTACCTGAGTGTCGAGGAGTTGGACATCGTTATCCTCTCCCCTACCCCAGGTGAAACGCTGCACCTGACGGAACGCCTCTTGAGAGACAATGGAAGAATGAATATCTTTGTGGTCAGAACAATAAATCAGGGTCTGGCAATGTAAAAAGAGCTGTAGCTTCTCGGCAATTTTTTGTGACCGGGTAAGGAAGTTCTCGTCATGGGCCTGACCGATGTTGGTAAAAATGCCGATCGTGGGGTTGATGACCTCGCGGAGACGGTCCATCTCGCCGGGCTGTGAGATTCCCGCCTCAAAGACTGCCAGCTGATGGTCGGGAGCCATCTGCCATACACAAATGGGGACGCCGATTTGGGAATTATAGCTGCGGGGGGAGAAGACCACGCGACGGGTGTCGCCCAGCATTTGAACAATCCAGTCCTTAACAATCGTTTTGCCGTTGGAGCCCGTGATGCCGACCACGGGTATGTCAAACTGGTTGCGGTGGTGCGCTGCCAGCTGCTGGAGCGCACGAACCACATCTTTGACATGCCAAAAATTGGCCGTAGTACAAAGTTGGAATTGCTGGAGAAACTCATCGGCCACATCAGTGGCAGGGACCACAAAATTGCGCACGCCCCGCTGATATAAATCCAGAACATAGCGGCATCCTGTGTTGCGCTTGGTGGGGATGGCAAAGAAAAGGCTGCGGCTGAGGTCGCCAGTGTGGCGACTGTCGGTGAGGAGCTGGTCTATCTCGCAGCCCGGGTTGCAGATTTGTGCAGAAGAACCTTTTAGAATGGTAGTTATCTCACTAGGTTTCATTGGGCAATGACTTTATAACCGATCTGACAGTGGAGGCAGTTGTGTTGTTGGCAATAGTTGTTAAACAACTGGAGCAGGGCCTGACTTTGTGCCGCATTGTTGGGACGGATGCCTGCCGCGGCCCACTGGCGGATGATCTGGTTGGATTCGGGACGGAGCTGCTCAAGAATAGAGACAGCCTGGTCCTTATATTGTTGCATGCCATGCTGGCTGCCATATTCGAAAAGGAGAGGCACCCAGGCATTGATAATCAGCAGGTCGACAAAAGAGGTAGAGAGCCGCTTGGGTTTGCCCGGCGAAGGTCGGTCGAACTGATAGTGATTGGTCCAATAATCGGCAGCCGTCACATCAAATAGTTGCTGGAGTTCGGCAGCCGAAGGAGTTTCTAGCAGTCGGCTGAACAGATTGCGAGAACGGCAGATGAGTTGTGCGAACTGACTGATACGGAGGGTTGGGAAACCATAGGGCCGGAGGCGGAAAAACTTCCACAAATAACCCGCAATAGGGTTCAGACGGGCGGCATGGCGGAGGGCCTCATAGTCGGCCTGCAGCTGACGGGGATACTCGTCGGAGAAATAGCCTTCGAGAAATCCCGCCTGGCCCATCAGAATAGCCTCCACGCGCTGGGGCTTATCGCGCCAACGGGCTAGGAGGTTCTGGTCGGTGGCACGGGCAAGAAGTTCGAACGTGAAGCCATTGGTCTTGCCCCCAAAGTAATGTGCGAGAAGCCAATAGCAGCACTGTTCCCAATTGTTATGACTATCGGACAGCAGCCGTCGAACGTTTTCGCATTTCGCCTCTATGCGCTCAACCACTAGGCGTTCAAGAACTGAAGAAACATAAAACGACGACAGCTGGGGCAGATGCTCTTCACAGGGAATGGCAAGAGGCCGCGGCGGATTCATAAGAGACTCGTAGTTGTCCCACACCGCCTGCGGAATATGCTGGGAGATGACCAGCGTGGGGAGCTGATGGCAGTTCTGGAGGGTGATGGCGGTGTCGCATTCATACACCACATGGAGCACCACATTGTCATAAGCACGGTCGGTACTATGGTTGTGGGCATTCCAATCGGACGCTTTGACATGGACCTCGACATTGCCTACCCACAGCGTCTCCCCTACCCGTATGCGCGCATCAAAAAAATCGGGACCGGCATCGCGGTTGAGCACACCGGGGCGCTCGACCACAATAGGCAGTCCCTCCACTGTATGCAGGTCGCCCTCCAGCAGTTGATGCTGCCAGATGTACTGGAGAAATGACTCTGGAGGACGTAGCATTACAACGATTTTAGAATAAAAGACTAGTTGAAGAGGTCCTTCATCTTGTCAAAGAAGCCTCGCTCTTGCTTGGATGGACTCGGTTGGAAATTGGGGGATTTGTCGAGTTTGGACAAGAGTTCTTTCTCTTCGCGGGAGAGGTTTTTCGGAATCCAGACGTTGATGCTGACCAGCATGTCGCCTCGGCCATAGCCATTGACCTCGGGAAGGCCTTTGCCACGAAGGCGCAACACCTTGCCAGAAGGCGTGCCGGCATCTATCTTCACCTTCACCTTACCCGATAGGGTAGGTATCTCCACACTGCCACCCATGGCTGCCTGGGCAAAAGTGATGAAAGCGTTATAATAAAGATTGGACTCCTGACGTTCAAAAGTGTCGTGAGGAATCTCCTCGATCAGCACAATGAGGTCGCCGGGCACACCACCGTGGGGGGCGGCATTGCCCTTGCCGGACATGGAAAGCTGCATACCGTCGGCGACACCTGCCGGGATGTTGATGTTGATGATCTCCTCAGAGCGTACGATGCCGTCGCCATTGCAATCGTGGCACTTGTCTTTGATAATCTGTCCCTGACCACCACAGTGGGGGCATACGCTCTGCGTTTGCATCTGTCCCAGAATGGTACGGCGGACCTCAGTTACCACACCGGAACCATGACAGTGGGAGCAGGTCTCGAAACTATTGTTGCGGGCTCCGGAGCCGCCGCAAGTCTTGCAGGGAACATATTTGGAAACCTTAATCTTCTTCTCGCATCCTTTGTCTATCTCCTCAAGGGTAAGCTTGACCTTGATACGGAGGTTGGTGCCCCGGGAAGCCGCACGTGCACGGCGGCCGGAGGCACTGCCACCAAAGCCGCTGAATCCGCTAAATCCGCCGCCGCCATTGCCGAAGAAGTCGCCAAAGATGTCGCCAAAATGGGTGAAGATGTCATTCATATCCATCCCACCGCTATAGCCACCTGCGCCACCTTCAAAAGCCGCATGGCCAAACTGGTCATACTTGGTCTTCTTTTCGGGATTGCTCAGCACATCGTATGCCTCGGCAGCCTCTTTGAACTTCTCCTCAGCTTCTTTATCGCCAGGATTGCGGTCGGGGTGATACTTCAGGGCCAACTTACGGTAAGCCTTCTTCAACTCATCGGGGGTAGCATTACGCCCGACACCTAAAACTTCATAATAATCTCTCTTTGCCATATAACACTCTCTCTTTCAAAAAAAAACAAAAACTAAATAGCCACCACTACTTTAGCATAGCGAAGCACTTTGTCGTTGAGGTAGTAGCCTTTTTCCACCACATCCACAACCATGCCTTTCTGGCTGTCGTCGGCAGCAGGGAATTGGGTGACGGCCTCATGGAGATTCTCATCGAATTTTTGGCCTTTGGCCTCCATCGGCTTCAGCCCCTTCTGTTCGAGAATCTTCATCATCTTGTTATAGATTAACTGCACTCCTTCTTTAGAGGCATCGTCGTCAGCGATATGCTCCAGGGCGCGCTCGAAATCATCCACTACGGGCAGGATGGCTTTGATGGTGTCCTTGGCGCCGTTGAGAAGGAGGTCGGCCTTTTCCAGGGTGGTACGCTTGCGGTAGTTCTCATACTCCGAATAGATACGCACGTACTTGTCGTTGGCCTCGATGAGCTTTTGGCCCAGTTCCTGCACTTTCTGCGCGTTCTCGTCACGTTGTTCGCGATGTCGGCGACGCTCGCGACGGCTCTGATGCTGTTCTGCTGCAGGTTCTTCGGTAGCGTCGGCCTGCTGACCTGCTTGGCCTTGCGTAGGCTCGGAAGCCTGTGTATCTTTGATTTCTTCTTTCTGTTTTTCTTTATTTTCTTCGTTCATAATACATAATTTTCAATTCACGTTGAAAAAGGCGTTCACTTTCCATGCCAATTGACAGGAGTATGCCAATTTGTCACCACTTGAAAACATCCATAGGCCGTTTGGGTCTCTCGGCATCGAACCAATGGAAATTTTGGAGGAACTTCTTTTCTTGCGGCAGCTGTTCGATGGGGTATGTCTGCATGTCGGGGTTGCCGAAAGTGACCACTCGGTCGGGGGCACGGTCGACAAAATAAACGCGCATGTCGGAACCGATGCCGGCGTTGACACCCACGAGCAATTTATTGCCATAAGCATCCTCATCTGTGATGTGGTAAGTCATTTCGGCATTGCCTAGAATATCCGCATACGAGGGCTCTCCGTCGACGAAAGAGACCACCGTATTACGACCTTTCACCTGGTTGAACTTCTCGCGGTCGAGCCTTTCGATGAAAAAGCTGTTGTTATGGAAAAAGGCCTTCTTGGCTCCGGCAGAGTCGTGCTGGATTACAATGGTGTCGGCCGTTGCCTGATAATCGTTGTACCATACTACAGGGTTGTAAAACAGCCGCATGATGGAATCCGAGGCAGTGTAGTAAATAGAGTCGCTCATGGCCTGGGCATCACCACGGAAGACCTTGACATGGCGATAGGCCATCACCGATTCGAGTTCTTTGGTGGAATCGTTGGTGACAAAAATACTATCGGCATGCAGATAGAGTGTGTCGGGGGTGGCAAGCGAGTCTTCCTCATTGCGATTGATGAAACGCACCAGGGCGCTATCGGTGACAAAAGAGGTGCGGGTTTGCTGGTTGGTCTCAGCATAACGGCTGGTACTGATGATATCATTAACGGTATCGTGTATTACCACATGGCCGATAGCCTTGCCAAAATCTATTTCCTCGTAGTAGTCGAGGGTATCGCTGTAGATGTGTTGTCCGCCATGGTGGTGCACCTGCGACGACTTGACGGAGTGAGCCACCCGTTGCTCGGTGTTGTAGGTGCCCCGCTCGCTATATACGGTGGTGGAGTCAGTGTAGACATGGGTCGGGCTCCAAAAGTAAGCCGTATGAGCGTTCATCTCATAGGTGAGCGTGTCGGTCTCTAGCCTCATGTTAGTGTCGGTAAGAAAGACAGAATCATAGATGTCGAAAATCTTGAGGTCGGAATTATAGTAGCCCACTTTGCTGAACAAACGACGTTTTTCGTTGGTGGTTATGCCCCAGGAATCATAAGAAGCGATAGAAGAGAAACGGTCGTATGTAAGATGGTCGGATTTGAGGACGGTTTTGCCATCAATCATGCGTACCGTATCGTCCCATATCTCCACCACGCGGGTCTCGCCATCATAATATAGTTGGTCGCCATAGATAGTGGTGGTGTCCGTCACCACCACCTTGATATTGCCGAAGGCCACAAAGTCGTTGCGCACCGTGTTCAGCAGTGCCGAGTCGGCATAGAGGGTCATCCCCTCATGCACCGCCTTGACCTTGTCATACAATATCCAAACATCGGGGTCAGAGGGGTCTCGGGTACCCATACCGGCATCATAGGTGATGAGTTTCTGCGCCTGCACCGGCACAAAAGCCAGCATTGCCAAAAGCCACAGCACACATTTTAAAACATTTATCCGCATTCCTGTGAACGTGATTAAAATGCAAAGATACACAAAAAATCCGATTTATTCATAATACATGAATAAAGAATATCAAAACACGAATTACCCTTTTTTTTATTTATAGGCAATTCGTGTTTATTCAAAAGGAAGAATACGAAAAAATATTCCTAACATTCAGAATGCATACATGTTCCGTATGCACTAGCCGACACCGTCAGCCGCGCTTCAGGCTGTCGACGGTGACCCGCCTCACTCCACCATAAGTTTCCGTGTGGCGGTGCCTTGGGCTGTCTCCAAGGTCACATAATAAGCCCCTGCAGCGAGGTCGCCGATCGAAAGTGTCAGCTGTCCCCCATCGGTTTTAAGGCGGCGCAGCTCCTTGCCCGACTCGTCTCGCAACAGCAACACGCCCTTTCCCAACTTGCCTTCCGGCAGCAACAGCGTCACCCGTCCGCGTGCCGGATTGGGCATTATCGTAAAGGCCACACCCTCACTGTCGCACTCTTCTATCGACAGCACTCGGCTGAAGTTTGCCATGTAAGTGCCGTTCTGTGAGGCCACCAAGGTGAGCGGGTTTTGGTAGATGCTGTCGTTCCGTCTGTCGAACACATAACCCTCGTTTGCAGTCACCCTCACAGGCTCATGCCAACTCGGAAGATTCCACCTGTCGAACACATAACCCTCTCTTGCAACGGCACTCAACACCACCGTGTCACCGGCATAATAAACCCCTGCCCCTTCAACCAGCCCTGCCTCTATGGGGGTCGCCAATGCATTGATTTCGTACCTCTCGTCCTCTTGGAAATAGGCGGTGAACATCGTGTCCTTTGTCAGCAGCACCGTTCGCGGGTTGCTGGTGTCACCGTCATCCCAATGAGTGAAATGGTAGTGCCTACTAGGTATGGCCTGGATTGTCATCAGCGACGAGTCCAGATACCAGCCGCCGCCATCCACCTGTCCCATCGTGCTGTCGCTCGTCCGCACATCCAGCAGCACGCTCGTGTCCGGCGCTATGGCAAAAAAGGGACCCCACAAATCATTATACATATCGTCAGGAAACCAAATATCCCTACCGCTTGTATTTAACCCAAACAGGTTTTTATTGTGATAGCGAGGCCGCGGACTATATGGAGACGACATTCCCACATATAAGGTGGGAGCGTGCAGATAAGCCAAATCATCAGGCATCAAATTGTTGAAGAACGACCCACCGATATAGAACACCGAGTCGACCGTTACAGCCGTGTCGAAATAGACCCGATACAGGTAGCAGGAGTCGAAACCCCAAGTGGCCGTGTCGTGGTTGCATGGCAGTTTATATATTTGTGGCGTGGCCGTGTCCCAACGCACCTCTTTCAGTTTTACCAACGAGTCTCCCACCTTCTGATACAGATATAGGTACTCTGGCAGGCGGGTAGGGGAGTACCAGAAGCATCCTCTCCACCAACAAAACTCCCAGGTCATTGTGACCATCGCGGCCAGACCTCGCACCTTCAAAGGTCGCGAAACATAGTCAGGCACTATATGAAAATTGTAAAAGTGGAATGTTGTATCTTCCTCATCACTCGTTCTAGTAAAAAGGCAATAGGAATAGCGTGAGTAAGCTGGAACGCTATAGAAATAAGCACACGTGTCATACCATTCTGAATAGTACAGTTCATTGGAACGGTTATAGACAGTGTCGGGTGACTGACCCCATCCCAGCACAGCCATGATTGACAATACTAATAATAACAATATCTTCTTCATAATATAGACCAATTAGGATGTTTATGCTAGCCTCATCTTCAATGTCAATGGCCTTCCTCTTCAATTAGGCAATCCGAAATAGAGGAAAAGTCCTGTACAGGTATTCTAAATATCGGGTATAGTTTAGTGTTTTTTCCGAACACAGACCATTGGCATTCAAAGATAGTAGGCTCGCTATTGGGTATAGATGATTGTGCAACGGTGGCTGGAACGCCGGGATTGGCAGACATAACGTAAAAGCCATCCCGCTTGGTCTGGTGCAGACGGAAGCAATAGTGGTTGGGGTCTTCCTCCTCTCCCCGATACGGCAGTTTGGACACCACCTCCACATAACTGTCGGTCAGTACGATGTCTGTCAGATACTCATCATCCTCAACACATTGTGGCTGAACGATACGTTTTGTCCATGTATTTAGGGAGGAGAGACCCAAAGGATGCTGTAGCTCAACCACGCATGACGTAGGCTGGGTAAGCGAAGTTCTGCCCACTGCCATAATCAACGGTCCAATGGATGGGTTGTCATTTTGAACTACCAAATGCGTAAGGCTGTCCACCTCGTTTATTCGCAGCAGCTGCAGATTCACATTCGAAAAATTAAAATCCGAAATATTAAAGAGACCCACCACCCCATTTTGATACCAGCCCGAGTTAACAATCTCACCTTGAGGGTTATACATAGGTTCTCCCCATTTTACTGAAATGTACCCGCAGAAATAGCAAACACTATCAAGAACATACATGTCTTTGACAACAAAGGTGTTGACACTGTCGGTGAGTAGGGCGGAAAGATCGCATTTGAACCCCTTAGTCCCTCCAGTCAGACTACTATGCCTAAAGGTGTGTTCCCCTGTCCATTGCATAGTCTTGCTGCACATAATGGCACTAGTAGGGGACGTTGAGCGCACTATCAGATTCCGTCCTGATTGTCCAACGTAACGTTCCACCTGACTAACCCATGTAGATTGGGCCGACAGGTTCGGAATCAAAAACAACACACTTACCCACAAGGGGAAGAACCTTTTAGCAACAAAACATCTCTCTGACACACAGATTCCTACCGAATGAATAGATAGTATCTTCATGGCTATAATTTTTTACAAAAATACTTTTTTTTTAAATATGCCATTTTTCTTTGTTATCGGACTACCACAATGTATGCATTTTTTTGTTCATAATCTTTGAACGCTATATCTTGTTAATAATTACATACGTTACAAAGATTTCAGCCTAAAATTTGTCCATTACGTCGCAATTCGTGTTTTTTCAAAAGGAAGAATACGAAAAAATATCCCTAACATTCAGAATGCATACATGTTCCGTATGCACTAGCCGACGCCGTCAGCCGCGCTTCAGGCTGTCGACGGTGACCCCGCCTCACTCCACCATAAGTTTCCGTGTGGCGCTGCCTTGGGCTGTCTCCAAGGTCACATAATAAGCCCCTGCAGCGAGGTCGCCGATCGAAAGTGTCAGCTGTCCCCCATCGGTTTTAAGGCGGCGCAGCTCCTTGCCCGACTCGTCTCGCAACAGCAACACGCCCTTTCCCAACTTGCCTTCCGGCAGCAACAGCGTCACCCGTCCGCGTGCCGGATTGGGCATTATCGTAAAGGCCACACCCTCACTGTCGCACTCTTCTATCGACAGCACTCGGCTGAAGTTTGCCATGTAAGTGCCGTTCTGTGAGGCCACCAAGGTGAGCGGGTTTTGGTAGATGCTGTCGTTCCGTCTGTCGAACACATAACCCTCGTTTGCAGTCACCCTCACAGGCTCATGCCAACTCGGAAGATTCCACCTGTCGAACACATAACCCTCTCTTGCAACGGCACTCAACACCACCGTGTCACCGGCATAATAAACCCCTGCCCCTTCAACCAGCCCTGCCTCTATGGGGGTCGCCAATGCATTGATTTCGTACCTCTCGTCCTCTTGGAAATAGGCGGTGAACATCGTGTCCTTTGTCAGCAGCACCGTTCGCGGGTTGCTGGTGTCACCGTCATCCCAATGAGTGAAATGGTAGTGCCTACTAGGTATGGCCTGGATTGTCATCAGCGACGAGTCCAGATACCAGCCGCCGCCATCCACCTGTCCCATCGTGCTGTCGCTCGTCCGCACATCCAGCAGCACGCTCGTGTCCGGCGCTATGGCAAAAAAGGGACCCCACAAATCATTATACATATCGTCAGGAAACCAAATATCCCTACCGCTTGTATTTAACCCAAACAGGTTTTTATTGTGATAGCGAGGCCGCGGACTATATGGAGACGACATTCCCACATATAAGGTGGGAGCGTGCAGATAAGCCAAATCATCAGGCATCAAATTGTTGAAGAACGACCCACCGATATAGAACACCGAGTCGACCGTTACAGCCGTGTCGAAATAGACCCGATACAGGTAGCAGGAGTCGAAACCCCAAGTGGCCGTGTCGTGGTTGCATGGCAGTTTATATATTTGTGGCGTGGCCGTGTCCCAACGCACCTCTTTCAGTTTTACCAACGAGTCTCCCACCTTCTGATACAGATATAGGTACTCTGGCAGGCGGGTAGGGGAGTACCAGAAGCATCCTCTCCACCAACAAAACTCCCAGGTCATTGTGACCATCGCGGCCAGACCTCGCACCTTCAAAGGTCGCGAAACATAGTCAGGCACTATATGAAAATTGTAAAAGTGGAATGTTGTATCTTCCTCATCACTCGTTCTAGTAAAAAGGCAATAGGAATAGCGTGAGTAAGCTGGAACGCTATAGAAATAAGCACACGTGTCATACCATTCTGAATAGTACAGTTCATTGGAACGGTTATAGACAGTGTCGGGTGACTGACCCCATCCCAGCACAGCCATGATTGACAATACTAATAATAACAATATCTTCTTCATAATATAGACCAATTAGGATGTTTATGCTAGCCTCATCTTCAATGTCAATGGCCTTCCTCTTCAATTAGGCAATCCGAAATAGAGGAAAAGTCCTGTACAGGTATTCTAAATATCGGGTATAGTTTAGTGTTTTTTCCGAACACAGACCATTGGCATTCAAAGATAGTAGGCTCGCTATTGGGTATAGATGATTGTGCAACGGTGGCTGGAACGCCGGGATTGGCAGACATAACGTAAAAGCCATCCCGCTTGGTCTGGTGCAGACGGAAGCAATAGTGGTTGGGGTCTTCCTCCTCTCCCCGATACGGCAGTTTGGACACCACCTCCACATAACTGTCGGTCAGTACGATGTCTGTCAGATACTCATCATCCTCAACACATTGTGGCTGAACGATACGTTTTGTCCATGTATTTAGGGAGGAGAGACCCAAAGGATGCTGTAGCTCAACCACGCATGACGTAGGCTGGGTAAGCGAAGTTCTGCCCACTGCCATAATCAACGGTCCAATGGATGGGTTGTCATTTTGAACTACCAAATGCGTAAGGCTGTCCACCTCGTTTATTCGCAGCAGCTGCAGATTCACATTCGAAAAATTAAAATCCGAAATATTAAAGAGACCCACCACCCCATTTTGATACCAGCCCGAGTTAACAATCTCACCTTGAGGGTTATACATAGGTTCTCCCCATTTTACTGAAATGTACCCGCAGAAATAGCAAACACTATCAAGAACATACATGTCTTTGACAACAAAGGTGTTGACACTGTCGGTGAGTAGGGCGGAAAGATCGCATTTGAACCCCTTAGTCCCTCCAGTCAGACTACTATGCCTAAAGGTGTGTTCCCCTGTCCATTGCATAGTCTTGCTGCACATAATGGCACTAGTAGGGGACGTTGAGCGCACTATCAGATTCCGTCCTGATTGTCCAACGTAACGTTCCACCTGACTAACCCATGTAGATTGGGCCGACAGGTTCGGAATCAAAAACAACACACTTACCCACAAGGGGAAGAACCTTTTAGCAACAAAACATCTCTCTGACACACAGATTCCTACCGAATGAATAGATAGTATCTTCATGGCTATAATTTTTTACAAAAATACATTATTTTTTTTAATAAAACTTTTTTTTGAATTTTTTTTTCTGCCCGTAAAGCCTATAGCAATCGACTTGGCTTGGAAAAGTAAAAGGTAAAAACTAAAAGGGTGGGCGGGGTTGAGAGCTTTTCAAAGTAAAAGGTAAAAAGTAAAAAGTAAAAGGGTGGGCGGGGTTGAGAGCTTTTCAAAGTAAAAGGTAAAAAGTAAAAAGTAAAAACTAAAAACTAAACGGTTTCTGATGATTTGCTCCGCGTATCTCACGTATATTCACGTATTCTAATACTCGTGATACTTGGAAAAGTAAAAGGTAAAAACTAAAAACTAAAAGGGTGGGCGGGGTTGAGAGCTTTTCAAAGTAAAAGGTAAAAAGTAAAAAGTAAAAGGTAAAAACTAAAAACTAAAAAGTTTATTGACATAGCATCTATCTATCCCCTTTTAGATTTTAGTTTTTACTTATACCAAATAGGCTCCGCGGATCTCGCGTATTTTCACGTATTTTTTATCCTCGTGATCCTTGTGATACGTGGAAAATAATGATTATATATAGTTGTAATGTCTAGTCCTTCTTAGTTTTTACCTTACCAAATTCTCAACTCTCAATTCTCAACTCTCAATTCTCAACTCTCAATTCGAATGGGCTCCGCGTATCTCACGTATTTTCACGTATTCTTACACTCGTGATACTTGGAAAAGTAAAAGGTAAAAACTAAAAACTAAAAAGTTTATTGACATAGCATCTGTCTATCCCATTTTAGATTTTAGTTTTTACTTTTTACCTTTCACTTACACCCATCGGTCAGCAATAAGGGATTGGTCACAAAAAAAAGAATGTGGCCTATCTGATATAGACCACATTCCTTATTTATTTATGTTTAACTGTTTACTTAGCACCGGTACGAGAACCCATGCGGTCCATAGCACAACGGAAACCAATCCATGCAGTGCTGCGGTCCTGGTCGTAGTAGCGACGGGTGCCGCTCTGCATCCAGTAAGCACGGTCGCGCCAGCTACCACCCTTGACCACGCGGACGCGGTTGTTGATCATAGAGGTGATGTTCTTACGGTCGAGGCTGTCGGAACGGTGGTACATCTGGTTGGTCTGTTCGTCATTGGAACGGGTGTACTCTTCATCGGAGTCCTCCTCCTCGTCGTATTCGCGCAACCAGCCGGAAGCGGAGGTAGGCTCCTTGCTTTCGAAGTCATAGATGCTGGAGTTCCAGTCACCATCAAGATAGTTGATATTGTCAGCCTGACGATAGTTACGGCGGTTCATGTCATCGGGGACATTCTGATAGATCAGACTGCCGGTTGCCTCGTCGATAGCGGCTTCCTCACCGTCTTCACTCATGGCAACATACTGATAGACATTACCACGGAAGGGGTTCTGGTCATCGGCTCCAATGGGATTAGCATCCTTACGATAGACATCGCCACACCATTCAGCCACATTACCGGCCATGTGATACAGACCGTAGTCATTGGGGAAGTACCATCTGACAGGAGCGGTATACTCCCAACCGTCATTCAAGTTGCCGGCCACACCCATAGCGTCGCCACGGGAACGTTTGAAGTTGGCTAAGAACTGACCATAGTACTTCTTGTTGGCGGAACGGACACTCTGACCAGCCCAAGGATAGGTCTTGTGCTCAACAATACGCTCGTCGTAGGTGTTGCCAATCATACCGAGAGCGGCAAACTCCCATTCAGCCTCGGTCGGGAGACGATAGTTGGGCAGGAGGATACCATCGGAACGACGTACGTTACGGCTCTCACCACCGCTGGCAGGATTGAGGTCAGGCACACCAGCACCTTCGCCCTTATACAGACCGGCCAGATAGACATCGGTCTGGAAAGCGTCGGCACCCGTCAGCTCGCTCTGAGCCAGTTCGATGATACCAGCATCGACAAGGATTTTCTCGTTGACGCGGTCGGTACGCCATTTGCAATACTTGGAAGCCTGCTCCCAAGTAACGCCCACAACGGGATAGTCGTTGAACATAGCGCACTGGAAGTAGTTCTCCACGAAGTTTTCAACCCACGAAAGGCGAGAACGCCAAACAGTAGTATCGGGATAGATATCTTTAACCAGTTCGGGATACTCCTCGCCGTAAGCGCGGTTCATCCAATAGACAAACTCACGATAGGAAATATTGGAGACCTCGGTCTCGTCCATATAGAAAGAAGACACGGTAACGGTGTGGACGAGGTTGTTCCAAGAGAAGCGTGACTCGTCAGCCACACGCCCCATCTGGAAAGAACCGCCTTCAATGAATACGAGGCCGGGACCGGTGATCTGTTCTGAATAGGAAGAACGGTCAAAACCGCCCCACTCGGTATCATTCAGATTCCAACCGGTGGTTTCAGACTGATCTTTGCTACCGCCACAAGCAGTAAGCAGCAGCGCAGATGCCAGCATAAGGAATGAGAATTTCAAAATCTTCATAGTAGATTAAATTTTTTTCTATTTTTCTTATACGTTATTATCGATAATTTGTTTCGTTTTTAAGATTATTTATCATCCTAACATTTAGAATGACGGGCAGCGGATGGCCTTAATCTTATGCTTCTGCTCAGGAGCGGGGAGCAGGATGCCGATGGTGATTTCGTGAGAGCCGGCCGTGCTGTTGGCCAACTGCGAAACGGTGGCATCATAGCTGTAGCCCACCTTGAAGTGGTCCTGCTGCACACCCACCATAAAGATGAAAGCATCCGAGTTCTCTATACCATTGCGATACCACACTCCCACGAGGAAGGGCATCCAGTCGAGATACAGTCCATAGTTGAAGTAATGGAAACCACCCTGATACTGATAGATAAAGTTGGGAGAGATAACAGGCTGGCCGAGGCCAAGGGAGGACTGGCGACGTCTCTCCTCAGAAATATTGATCAAACCACCTGCATTGGCAGACAACTTGATGGGGACAGGGTCTTCACTATAGAAACCCTGACTAGGTTGGTTGAGGTGGTGGGCAGCCACACCAAAATACCATGCAGGGCCGTAGACCATACCACCGGCGGCAAAGTCGGGATAGAAAATACTGGTCTGGTCGGGAGCCGTGGCAGAAGTTTGATTGACGAAACCATTGTTGGCATCAATCTGATCACCAAAACGCAGATTGTTCAAATCCCACGAGAGATTGGTATTGACGATAGAAGCCTGCAAAGCCAGATTGACAAAAATGTCGTCATAGATTTTGAAACGGAATGAATACACGGCACCCAACGAGGTGGTCCCCAAAATGCCATGGTCGCCCTGGCGGTCAGACATAATGATGGCGCCAATACCACCATGCAAATCAGGTATATACTGGTCGTAAGAGCCACTAACAGTAGTAAAAGCACTGACGAGCCCAGGCCACTGGGCGCGATAGGTTAAAGAGATTCGCGGTGCTACCTTAGAACCAGCAAAGGCAGGGTTGAGGTACAGCGGATTGGCATAGAACTGCGAGAATCCAACGTCTTGTGCTTTTACTCCCTGCATGCCCAGCACCAGAAGCAACAGAAGCAGAGTTATTTTATTGTACTTTTTCATCATGCAAATTTTAGTATATAATGAGCCTAAAATTGATTGGCAATATTACGCTTTTTTTATCAAATAAACACGATTCTTCTAAAAAAAAAATACATAAGCTTGATTTTCAAATAATTTAGTTTTTAACAACGCATACAAAGAATCGGTTTTTTCCCCCATTTTTGCTCTCAAAAAACAAAAAATAAGGTCTTTTTGCTTCAAAATTTGCCTCTGGGAAAGACCCTTTTAAGAGCACATTTCGCCACCGCAACGCAACGTGGCTATCGCTAGGAGGCATTGACGGCTTAGGCGAGGGATTGGATGGGGCGAGATGGGAAAGGGTGGTTTGGTGTAGGACATCGGGCAGCTCAACGAGAGGAAAATTTCTACGAGTTGGGACTATGAGGAAAAGGAACTCCGTTTAGTCTGTTTTACGAGTAGGGACTATGGTAAAAAAAAAAAGAACTCCGTTGTAGTTATTCTTGCTTTTGAAACGTTACAATAATATGAGAACAACAGCTAGCACAAACAAAGCAAAGATAATGTAACAATAAAAATATAATGCATTTGAAAAATGACACATCAACCGATGCAAATCGACTTCAAAAAACAAAGGAAAAAGATATTATGACTATCCGCATTGCACCGAAGAAGCCTCGGAGAGGCTTAATCTTAATAACCCCATACAAGAAAATCTCCGATTTTCGCAGTGTGGGGATGGGATACAACCCCATAGAGGCGTCTCGAAGAGACGCGACTTCGTCTTCTCGGTTATTTGCGGATAACCAAAAAAGATATTATGTCATGGCTAGACAACATTGCTTCCATTCGATGTTGGATCCACAAGTGTGTTTTTTTTTCAAAGAATACAATATTTTTTCAGAGGATACGTTTAATCACCTTTGTGAACAATATGAAGGCTGGATTCGCAAATAAGATTATCATCCGCCACCCACTTCAGCGGTTAAACGGACTCCATCTTCAGACAAAAACTCCGATGGAATGACCCCAGCGGTGATGGCAAGGACAAACAAAAGTATGTGATTATTAAGAAACTAACTAACGAAGAAGATTAATTTACTAACTAATAACAAAACTAAATGATTAAAAGAAAAGTAATTTTTGCAACCCTGCTCTTGTCATTGTTGCTACCAATGACCTTGAGCGCCCAAGACTCGTTACAGGTATGTAATGGCACTTCGACCAACTCATACATACCTATACACGGCTTCTACAACGATTCTCGGTTCCGGAACGAGTTTATTTATCCGGCACGGTTACTGAATGCGATGGCTGGTAGCACCATTACCGGTCTGACCTTCTACGCCGACGATGACGAAAGCTGGACTTCCAACCTGGAACTGAGGATTGCCGAAGTAAGCGACACCACTTTTGATTCTTCCATGCCATGGAAGATGCCGGCCTCCACCCAGGCTGCTTGGACTGGCACCTGTTCCGTGGTGAACGGACGCTGGGAAATCTCATTGACCGACCCCTACACCTACAGTGGAGGCAACCTCCTTATCAGCGTCATGAATACGGCAGCCGGTTCGGGCTGTCCCTATAGCCATTTCTACGGTGCTATCCAAAGCCATGCTGCTGCTGGCAATATTTACGGCACCTCTACTAGCTCCGCCACAGGTCCCAGCTATACTCAGGCCTTCCTTCCCAAGGTGACTTTCACCTATACTTCTAGCAGCGACATCTGCCTCACTCCCTCCAACCTTACGGCCTCCAACATCACCCCTAGCGATGCCACCATCAGCTGGAACTCCCGCAACGGAGAGAGCAGCTGGGCCCTGTATCTCAATGGTTCTTTTGTCAACGAGGTATACGACTCCACCTATGTTTTCACCAATCTGAACGCCAACACGGCCTATACCGTCCGTGTGCGTGCCATCTGCGGCATCGACGACACCTCCAACTCCAGCACAGTTTCGTTCCGTACCGCCTGTGGTTCCATTAGTGCACTGCCTTGGAACGAGAACTTCAACTCCTACACGGGCACCTCTGCTTCCAGCAACACTTCCTCTATCACCAACCTGCCCTGCTGGGATGTGATAGGCAACTACAACGACTATACCTTCCTCCAGAACTCTTGGAACCACGACAGCGATGCCTCTGGCAATGCCCTGCGCATCTATGGCCACACCACCTCCTATCCCACCTTCATCATCCTGCCCACTTTTACCGAGACCCTATCCAGCCTCTCTTTAGGACTGTGGATGACGACGGACAACAGCAACACCTATCTGGGTGTAGGCTACATGACCGATGCCACCGACACCAGCACCTACACCGAGGTGTCCACGCTCGTGCCCAGAGCCACAGGCAACTGGGAGCTTTTTGAAACCCCGATGAGTCCCAATGCCTCGGGCCGTATGGTCATCCGCTACTACGGCAACTATGGCAACATACGCGTTGACGACATCAGCGTGTTTGAGTCTCCCTCCTGCGGCAGACCTTCGTACATCACCATGCGCAACATCGGTTCCGACCAGGCCGAGCTGTTTATCTTCGACACCGTTGGTACTGCTGCCAACTACACCGTAAAACTGTACAACGACACCCTGCTGGTTGACAGCATGGAAGTACAGGACACTGTGGTGACGTTCACCTCCCTCACACCCAACACGGACTACACCGTCAGCATGGCGGCCAACTGCAGCGACGGCAGTGCCTACAATCCCCTGACAGTGCAGTTCCGCACAGCCTGCGTGGCCATTGCCAACAGCAGCCTGCCTTTCGTTGAGGGGTTTGAATCCTACAATGCCGGATCCTCCGCATCTTCGAGCACGGCCATGAACCTCTCCTGCTGGGCTGTTACCAACCGCTACAGCCAAAACTACCCCTACTTCTCCACCTCTCAGCACCACAGCGGCAACAACAGTATGGCCATCTATACCTCCAACACTACCCCCACCGTTGTGGCCCTGCCCCTCTTCGAGGACAGCCCCAGCAGCCTCATGCTCAATTTCTGGCTCTACGGACAGCCCATGCAGGTGGGTGTCATGAGCAATCCTAACGACCCCAACACCTTTGTGGCTGTGCAGAACTGCGCCCCCGTCACAACCAACAGTTGGAACATGTACGATGTGACATTCGACGGTATCACCTCCGGCTATATCGCTTTCCGTTACAACGGTTCGAGCTACGGCACTGCCTACATCGACGACATCACCGTGCTCACCACTCCCTCTTGTGCCCGTCCTACCGACATTGTCATGCAGAACATCACCGACCAAGAAGCCGAGTTGCACATCATAGACACCATAGGCGATGCCATCAGCTACACCGTGAAAGTCTACAACGACTCTGCCATGGTGGACAGCATCGAGGCCTTCAGCACCGTGGTTCCCTTCTACTCGCTGACGCCCAACACGCTCTACACTGTCAGCATGACGGCCAACTGCAGCGACGGTGGCAGCACCAGCACGCTCACCTTGCAGTTCCAGACCGCCTGCACGGCATTTCCTACCGACAGCCTGCCCTTCTTCGAAGGCTTTGAAGGCTACGCCGGCAGCTCCTACTCTTCGACCAGCAGCGCCATGAACATCCCCTGCTGGAGCGTCCTCGACCGCTACAGCAGCAGCTACCCGTACTTCAGCACCAGCCAGGCACACACAGGCTCTAACAGTCTGGCCATATACAGTTACAGCAGCCCTGCCACCATCGTTTCGCTGCCTCACTTTGAGGAGACCCCGAACAACCTTATGCTCGATTTCTGGCTCTACGGACAGCCCGTACAGGTTGGCATCCTCAGCAACCCGATGGACGCCAACTCGTTTGTTGCAGTGCAGACAATCACCCCTGCCAGCTCTTCGGCTTGGGAACATTGCCAGACCACCTTTGCCAACCAATATTCCGGCCTTATCGCCATCCGCTATGCCGGTGGCTCTACAAGCTACAGCTACATCGATGACATCACCGTCAGTGCCCTACCTAGCTGCACCAGTCCTTCTTCTGTGGTAGCCAGCAACATCAGCACCACCAGTGCCGATATCATCATCAACGATGCAAACGGCATCGATCACTACATGATTTACCTTTCGGCCACCGACAGCGTGGAATGGTATGATACCATCTACCAAATGACCGACCTTACCCCCAGCACCGCCTACACCGTAAGCGTCCGCACCATCTGCAACGACTACACCATGACCGACCCCACCTCCGTCAGCTTCCGCACTGGCTGCGACATTATCAGCACCCTGCCTTGGCACGAAGACTTCAACAGCTACGCCAGTCTCTTCACCTCATATCCCAACGAAATGGTTGGCGAGATGATACCCTGCTGGGGTCTCATCAAGAGCAACCCCGGTGCCCACATGTCGCTGAGCGGTTCCAACTACCGTTATGGCGATTCCGGCTACAGCCTGGTGTTCTATCCTGGTGTTGCCAACCGCAGCACCTATATCGTACTGCCTGAGTTCTCCGACGACATCAGCGGCCTCGAACTCCAGTTCCAAACACGCCCCGAAGGCACATCCAGTAATAGCGGTTCCTTCGACGTAGGTTACCTGACCTCCGCAACCGACACCACCACCTTCGTCAGCGTGCAGCACTATGACTACAGCGATTTCAACAATGAATACCAACAGAAACTGGTATCCTTTGTCAATGCTCCCACGGGTTCCCGCATGGCCATGCGTCACAACTCAGCCTCCACCAACTGGTACTGGTTTGTGGACGAAGTGGACGTTCATGCACTGCCTTCCTGCGAAATGCCCACCAGCATTACCGTGTCTGATGTGACCACCACATCCATCACCGTCAGCGTCTCCGGCAACGAAGGCAACTCCTACGACTATCGAATCTTCCACAACGACACCATCGTCGACTCCGCCTCTTCCACAGACACCTCTTGGACATTCAACTACTTGATGCCCAACCGTCCTTACACCATCGAAGTACGCACCGAATGCTACGACGGCAGCTACACCTCCGCCCTCACTGTCCAGACGCGTACCGCCTGTGCCGTCCTGACCGTCAACGACCTGCCTTACACCGAAGATTTCGAAAGCTTCGCCACCTCACTGAACGACATTCCCTGCTGGACTCGCCACAACTATGGAACCTCCTACACCTCCTACCCCCAGATCTATAGCACCACAGGCTTGGGGGGCACCTCTTCCAAGGTGGTTTACTTCAACACCAACCAGACCATCGAATACCTCGTTCTGCCCGAAGTGGAAAGCCTTAGCAACCTGCAGTTCTCCTACTTTGCCAAAACGGCTGGCAGCTACACTGCAGATGTCAAAATCGGCGTCATGACCGACCCGACCGACACCGCTACCTTCTCCGTTCTCGAAACCGTTTCTTTCAACAACTCTTGGAACTACTACACTACCGACCTTAGCCAATACAGCGACACTGGACGTTTTGTGGCTATCCGTTTCTATGCCGACCAGTACCGCGGTTTCTACCTCGATGATGTCGAGTTGCGCGTGACACCCTCTTGTGCAAGACCTGCCAGCATCTCCTTAAGCAACGTAACCACCACCTCGGCCCAGTTGCACATCAACGGAGCTCAGACCACTGGCAACTATACCATTGCGCTCGCCTACGGCACCATAGTCGACACCCTCATTGCTACCGACACTTTGGTTAATCTCACCGGCCTGTCGGCCAACACCAACTATACGGTAGCTGTCGTGGCCAACTGCGCCGACGGCTACAGCCACTTCCCCCTCATTGCTCAGTTCAGCACCCCCTGCGATGCCATCGATTCATTGCCTTGGAACGAAGGTTTCGAGAATATGGCCACCGACCTGACCAACAACCTGCCCTGCTGGAGCTACATAGCCAACAGCAACAGCAACAGCAAGGTAATCGTCGTCAGCACCTCTTCCCGCGTCCACAGCGGCAGCAAAGCCCTTCGTTTCAACGGCAACTGCCAGACCCCCAACTTCTCCGTCCTTCCCTATTTCCAAGACAGCATCCAGAGCCTCAGACTCTCCATGTGGATTGTGGCTGAGAACGGCACCAACCCCGGACTTCTCCGCGTGGGCTATCTGACCAACCCTACCGACAGCAGCTCGTTTGTCCAGACCGCTTCGTTTAACTGCGCAGACTACACCACCTACCAACAAGTGGAGGCATACTTTGCCGGTGCACCCGCGGGGTCACGCATTGCCATCTCACAGTTGAACAACGCCAACTACTGGTGGTGGGTCGACGACCTTGAAGTTGACTATGCACCCGTATGCAGCTCACCTGTCATTGCTGTAAGCAACATCACCGACACCAGTGCCACGGTCACCCTTACCGATGCCAACAACACCAACCACTACCGCCTCTTCACCTCACCTACCGACAGCATAGAGGTTACCGGAAACACCATTACACTCACCGGTCTCACCTACAACACCACCTATGCTCTCACGGCTGTTACCATCTGCTCTGGCAACGAAGTCAGCAACAGTTCTTCAGCCACCTTCACCACCGCCTGCAGCCTCATCACCACTGCCATGCTGCCATGGAGCGAAGGCTTCGAGGGTTACACCGGGTCCACCTACTCCTCGGCCACCAGTGCCTTCAACGATCCCTGCTGGACCATACTGAACCGCTACTCGAACAACTACCCCTACATCAACACCAATGCTAGCTATCCCAACAGCGGCAGCCAGTGCCTCACCTTCTACAGCTCTTCTAGCGCAGCTACTATTCTTGCCCTGCCGCCCTTTGCCGACAGCCTTGCCAACCTCCTCTTCACTTTCAGCATGATGAAGACCAGCTCCAGTGCCGCAGGTGTCGAAGTCGGCTATTTGACCGACCCCTCCAACGCCAGCTCTTTCGTGTCGCTGCAAAGCTGCACCAACACCTCCAGCAGCACCTACCAGACCTTCGAGACTCGTTTCCCCAACAACGCCACCGGCCTTATCGCCCTCCGCTATAACGGAAGCTACACAAGTCTCTATCTTGACGATTTCAGCGTGATCATCGCACCCAACTGCCATCGTCCCGGTGCTGTTACAGTCAGCAACATCACTGCTTATAGTGCCGACATCACCATCACCGACACCACCTACAACAACAACTACCGCATCATCGTTAACGGAACCGACACCACCGACATCACTTCCCAAACCCTGTCTCTTACAGGTCTGACACCTGCCACTAACTACACCGTCAGCGTCAGTTCCCTCTGCCCCGACGGAAACGTCACGGCTCCCATCAACGTTGCCTTCCAGACACTCTGTGCCTCCATTACCACCCTTCCCTGGACCGAGGACTTTAGCAGCATTCCTGCTGGCACCAGCAACATATACACCAATGGCTATCTGCCCTGCTGGGATATGTTCCGCGGCCGCTACATCGACTCCACCAACACCGTCAACAGCGAACCTGTCACTTCCGACATCTTCACCCTCAACAGCAATGCCATGGGTTCGACACACTTGCGCTGCAACATCTACGGCAACAACAACTACCGTTGGTTGGCAACACCCTCATTTACACTCAGTACTCCTGCCGAGTTCTCCTTCCGCTATGCGCTGACCAAATACAACAACGCCGACCCCATTGATTCCATTGGTTCTGACGACCGTTTCATGGTATTGGTCACTGCCAACGGTGGCACCACATGGACACCTCTCTACACCTTTGGCCACGGCGCAGATGCCGATGTCCAGATTGACTCTGTGTCCAACATTCCCGACTCCGTGGCCATCGACCTGACCTCCTACATGGGCCAGACCATTCGCATCGCCTTCTACGGTGAGTCTGTCCTCAGCAACACCGACAACGACTTCCACATCGACGACCTCAGACTCATCTCCACCGGGTTGCCACCCACCTACTATGACGTCACCCTGCTGTCCTCCGACAGCACCATGGGTTCTGTCAGCCCTGCCGGAGTGACCTCGATTGTCGAGAACAGTTCCTTCACCGCAACGGCCACTGCCAACGACGGCTACCACTTTGTGGGCTGGAGCGACGGAATCACCCAGGTGAGCACAGACAACCCCTACACCTTCATTGTCAACAACGATATCACCCTGACTGCCGTCTTCGAGCAAGACATAGTCTACTATACCGTCAACATTTCTTCCTCTGACAACAACCTCGGACACCCATCACCCTCAGGAGACACCCTAGTGGCCGAAGGCCAGAGTATCACTGTCAGTGCCTCCACCCACGGCATTGCACGCTTCGACGGATGGTATATCGGCGAAGAACGCGTCAGCACCGACAACCCCTACACCTTCCAGGTCAACAGCGACATGGCCATTGTTGCCAACTTTGTCCAGTGCTACACTCTTCAGTTAGACTACAATCCCTTCCAAGGTCAGGCCACGGGCAACGGCATATACGATGCCGGCAGCGAAGTGACCATCACCGCCACTCCTGAAGCCGGATACCTCTTCAACGGCTGGCTGTTCTCCGGCTCTACCGACACCATCTTCACCAACCCCTACACCTTCACTATCAACGAGAACACCGAAATCGAGGTCCTCTTCAAACAGCAGCCTGTAGGCATTGACGATGTTGTCACAGCCGATTTCACACTCTTTCCCAATCCCGCCAGCAACGTTGTCAACCTCAGTGGTATTGAAAACGGAGCCACGGTTACCATCCTAGACATCAACGGCCGCCAAACGTTCCACACTACTGCCAACAACGACAATGTGACCATAGACCTGCAGGGCTATGCACAAGGCACCTATTTCGTCCGTGTCACTGGCAAGCAGGGAACTGCCGTTCGCAAACTTATCGTGAAGTAACCTTTACTTCAACGAACACTAACCCTATTTGTGAGGGCGGCCACAACGGTCGCCCTCTTTTCTTTTGCCTAAGCGGCCCTGCCTTGACACAACCCCAAACAGCCAACAGCTCTTCACCCTCAACCCAATTCTGTGGCAAGACGCTAAAGCAACAACCAGGATCAGCAAATCACACAACGAAAGAATCAATGAGTTTCGAACAGCACGCACCATCCCTTCACCATCGTGCAAGAGTTACGAAACCACAATTGTCTATGAAAGGAAAGCCTTGGACATGGAAACCATAAGGACAATAAAAAACAGAAAATAGCGTTATGGAATAAAAAAATATAGGTGATGGAATACCGCTATTTTATTGTAGACGCTTTTACCGACCAGCCTTTCGGCGGCAATCCGGCAGGTGTTGTGCTGCTGGACCAAGATGCACCTTTCCCTTCAGAAGAGCTGATGCAGCAAGTTGCGGCAGAGTTGCGCTACTCAGAGACAGCCTTCGTGCAATGTAAAAGTCCCACCGAGTACACCACCCGCTATTTCACCCCACGGAGTGAAGTGGACCTCTGCGGTCACGCAACGATTGCCACGTTTGGGGTGCTGCGGCAAGAAGGTTTGGCCCCCGACGGCGAAACATGCATAAACCACACGCTTGCAGGCGATTTGTCTGTACAGATAGGAGAGAGGGTGATGATGCAGATGGCCGAGCCAAAGCTAATAGCCACCATAGACAACCCCGAAGAGGTAGAACGCCTATGCCGCATAATGACGGCAATGCCTCCTCGGCTGCCGATAGCCATCGTTTCTACCGGACTTCCTGACATCATACTACCTGTTGAAAGCCTTGAAGAGCTGAATGCGCTACACCCTGACATGGATGCCCTGAGCGACTACAGTCGCGAGAAAAACGTGGTAGGTGTGCATGCCTTTGCCCTCACCCGAGGGACAAACGACAGTAGCGTGGCCCATGTGCGGAACTTTGCACCCCTGTATGGCGTCAACGAAGAGTCGGCCACGGGCACAGCCAATGCGGCACTGAGGCACTATTTGCACGTAAACGGCATTGTCTCCCAACCAGGTGAAAGCAACTTTATTCAAGGCGAAGCGATGCTACGCCCCAGCGTGGTAACGACCCAACTGGACGACAAGGGACGCATCTTTGTGGGTGGCTGCTCCAGAATTATTGCCAAAGGGAACCTTATAATATAAAGCACTAGTACCTCAAGCATTAACACGAAGCAAGACAAACAATTCGGTGGCACAAAAAAAAACTAATGCAATAAAAAACAAGAAAGAGAGTTATATAGAATATGCGCATAAGAGAACTACTCACCTGCATCCTCGTTGCTGGGCTTCTGTGTGGCACAGAGGCTGTTGCCCAAAGCCAATATGCCGAACACTCTAAATTGGCTTCGGGAGAATGGTATAAGATACCTATTGCTTCGACAGGGGTTTACATCATCACTACTGCCGATGTGGCAAGCCTCTACGGAACACCGTGCAGCAACATTGCTCTTTTCGGTTCCCCAGGAGGTATGCTCAAAGTGAGCAACATGGACACTCATCCAGGCGACCTGGTGCCCGCAGCCATAGAGGTTGTGGACGTGAACAAAAACGGGACCTTCGAGACAGATGACTACATCCTCTTTTATGGCGAATGCCCCAATGTATGGCGTTATTCTAATAGCGACCATCTATTTGAATACACTCCTCATGCCTATGCGAACAACAATTACTATTACCTAACCACCGACTACCACCAAGTCGACACCTCGCTACGCCTTCAAACCCCTACTTTCACAGCCAACACCACAACCCCCATCGACTCCTATACTGCCGTAGCCCTATACCACGAAGAAAACATCAACCCCGTTGAGGGGGGACAACTATGGCTGGCAGACAAATACTCAAGCAGTCTCTCCTCCCGCACCTACTCGCTGTCCATTCCCGCGTATCCCAATGGGGGCAACTGCACGGTAAGGTACGGCCTAGCGCACATTTCCAACTATTCCGGACAATTTGGTTTTCAGTCGAATGGTGAAACATGGACAGACCATCTGGATGCTCATACCACTTACAACACCTTCAAGCACAATCTATCCGTTAGAAACAACGGTAACGAGGTGGGGCTGACAGTCACTTACTCACCGAGAGAGAATAGTGCTGCGGGATACCTGGACTTCATCGAACTCAGTGCCATAGTGCCACTAAGATACACCGGAGGGCAACAATTCTTTCGAAGTGACCAGAGAATGCAAGGGGGGTCTGTAAGTCAGTTTGTTGGAAATGGCTACTCCAACGGGATGCGCCTCTGGGACGTGTCGGAGCCTAGCCAACCACGCGACCTTGCCCTACAAAGTGACGGCAACAACGGATTCAGTTTCGTTGCCCCAACAGCAACGCCCAGAACTTTTGTCGCTTTTACAAAAGCCCATGCCACTCACCCAACAGGCATTGAAACCATCGGAAACCAGGATATTCATGGTGCCGAAGTGCCAGAATATGTAATTGTCACCAACAAACATTTTGAGGAACAGGCTGAGAGACTGGCCAATCTGCACCGGACAAAAGAGGGACTGGAAGTAATGGTCGTGACACAGGAAGAGGTTTTCAACGAATACTCCTCGGGCAGTCCCGACCCCGTGGCCATCCGCCAGATGATGCTCAATTTGCGCCAAAAGGACCCTACAGGACAGAATCCCCGCTACCTGCTGCTCTTTGGCAAAGGCACCTATGACAATAGAAACATCTTGGGTTCCAACCAACTCACCGCAATCACTTATCAATACCCCAGTACGGAACTGAGCAATACCGCCGCCTATCCTTCCGACGACATTTACGGCTACCTGGATGAGGCCACGGCAGGTATCTTCGAAGGCCAAATGACCGTTAGCATCGGTCGGTTGCCTGCCAAGACAGCGGCAGAAGCAACGCATTTGGTTGACAAGATAGATGGATACATGAGCCGACGCGATTTCGGCCAAAAGAATGTGCGGGGCGATTGGCGCAACTATGTGACCCTGCTGGCCGACGACGCGGATCCGTCAAGCCCCAGCGACTCGGTTTTTGCAAGCGATGCCGAAAAGATGTCCCAACACATTAAGGCAATCTATCCGCAGCTGAACATCGACAAAATCTTTGCCGACTCCTACACCCAGCAGTCGGGTGCCGATGGCAGCTACTATCCCGAAGTCAACAACGCCTTGCGCCAACGGCTCAACTATGGGACACTGCTACTCAATTACATTGGCCATGGCTCAGACAAATACATCGGCACCGAACGCTACATGGAATTTTCCGACATTGACAAATACACCAATACCGACAGGCTGATTTTCTTTGTCACCAGTACCTGTTCCTTTGGCCACTACGACCTGGTGGACAACATCTGTGGTGCCGAGGCCTTTCTGTTGGCCGATGCTGCTGGCATTGGCATCCTGACAGCGGCACGCCCCATCCACCATTCACATTCATTCAACAGCAGAGCCTGCATCTATGCCCTCAACCCCAACAACACCATGGGCGACGCTTTGCGGATGGCAAAAAACGAAGTCTCTGTTTCTCATTGCATCATATTGTTGGGAGACCCAGCCTTGCATCTTTCTATCCCCACCAACGAGGTAGTGGTGACAAGCATCAACGGCCGTGAAGTAGACCCCGAAGTGACTGACTCGGCGGAGGTTCTTTCGCGCGTTACGGTGGAAGGCGAGATACGTAGCGGCGACGGCTCGTTGATGTCTGATTTCAACGGCACGATATACCCCATTGTTTTTGACCGCGAGGTAAAAAGCAGCACTTTGGCCAACGACAACGACAGCACCGAAGTGGATTTTTACCAACAGAAAAGTGTTCTGTACAAGGGGCGCGAAGCGGTAAGTAACGGTCGCTTTTCCTATTCTTTCATCATTCCCAGGGACGTGGCTTTCCATTACGATTATGCCAAACTATCCCACTACGCCCGCAGCGACAACGAAGATGCTTCAGGCCAATATGGCAACATTATGTTTGGTGGACTCAACGAAGAAACGGAATTGACAGAGGTGCACCCTCAAGTGAAACTCTATATCAATGACACCAACTTCCGCAACGGTGGAATTACCAACGAGACCCCCACACTCTATGCCCATCTCTACGATTCTATCGGCATCAACGCTGCCGGAAGTGGCATTGGGCACGATATTACGGCCATCATTGACGGCAACCCATACAGCACCGTCACCCTCAACGACTACTACGAGCCCGACATTGAAGATAGCCGCAACGGCGAGGTGTTCTATACGTTGGGCAAACTGGAAGAAGGACCGCACACGTTGACCCTCAAATGCTGGAACATCTTTAACTATTCGGGCAGCGCAACCATCGACTTTGTGGTTGCTAACGACCGCCGCAAACAAATCGGACAATTTGTTTCAGCACCCAATCCCGCCCACGACCACACCACCATACGCATCGAGCACAACATGGCCAATGCCGTGCAATCGGCCATTGTCGATATCTACGACATCCGCGGCAGCCACCTGCGGCAGTTCTCCCCTACCCTTTCGACAGGCGGATGCGTGATAGCCATCCCCTGGGACTTTCGTGCCGCCAACGGAATTGTGGTTCCCAACGGCATCTACATTGCACGCGTAACGATAACCACTACCGCAGGCGAAGTACTCACACAGACTACAAAAGTGATACGCAACTAAAAAAAACACTTTTAAAACAATAAAAAAAAGCCATCTCCGTTTATTAAAAAACAACAAGGTAAAATAGTTTAATGAAAAGAATCGCAACATTACTTGCCGGCATACTTTTGATAGGCTTTGCCTGCAACACCAACGCCCAAACCCCAGCCGCCCTCACTGGTCAAACACGAAACTATATCTCTACCGGCATGCCCATCCTCCTTATTGCCCCAGATGCTACCGCCGGAGCCCTGGGCGACGTTGGCGTGGCCACAACACCCGACATCTACTCTGCCCACTGGAACAATGCAAAATTTGCTTTCATCGAAGGCGACCTTGGTTTCAGCACTACCTATACCCCTTGGCTCCGCAACTTAGGAGTGGGAGACATGAACCTTCTCTATTTGGGTGGCTATAAAAGAATCAATACGCGCAGCACCATTGCGGCCTCCCTTACCTATTTTTCCTTGGGTGAAATACAGAGCACCAACACCGAAGGCAACTCCACAGGTCTTTTGAACCCCAATGAATTTGCTGCCGACGTAACATACGCCATGAAGCTCAACGACGAACTATCTATTGGAGCCAGTGGCCGTTTCATCCAATCAGACCTTACCAACGGGCAGGATATCTCCGACGGTAGCGGCTATGTCACCACCAAACCCGGACGCAGCCTTGCCGCTGACCTGGGCATCTACTGGCAGCACCCAATAGATGGCGCACAGGAGATTGCCTTGGGTGCCTTTGTCAGCAACATGGGTGCCAAGCTCTCTTATTCCGACGACGACTCCCGCCAGGAATTTCTTCCCGCAAATCTGCGCGTGGGTGCACGCTATACCAATGAGCTCGACGAATCCAACAAAATCAGCCTGATGGTGGATATCAACAAGCTGCTGGTTCCCACACCTCCCGTAACCGTTGGCGACAGCACATACAGCAATTACTACAGCAACCTGAAAGAAGATTACAACAGCACCGGCGTCATGCGCGGCATCATCCAGTCATTCTACGATGCCCCCGGCGGTTTCTCCGAAGAGCTTCGCGAGCTGCAGATCTCCGTAGGTGCCGAATATTGGTATAAGAACACCTTAGCGGCCCGCGCGGGCTATTTCTACGAAAACGACACAAAAGGTGGGCGCAAATATGCTACAGTCGGCTTCGCACTGAAATACAACGTAATGCAATTCGACTTTGCTTACCTTATCCCTACCACTGCATTCAGCAGCAACCCACTTTCCAACACCATCCGTATCTCACTCACTTTCAACCTTACTAAATCTAAAAAATCCTGATCATGCGCGTAGGACTTGGATATGACGTTCATCAACTTGTGACGGGCCGGAAGCTATGGCTTGGCGGCATCGAAATCCCCCACGACAGGGGACTGCTCGGACACAGCGATGCCGACGTGCTTATCCATGCCATTTGCGACGCACTTCTGGGTGCCGCTGCCTTAGGCGACATCGGCAAACATTTTCCTGACAAGGACCCACAGTACAAAGACATCGACAGCAAGATATTGCTACGCAAATGCGGAGAGCTCCTGACAGAGAAAGGATACCAAATAGCCAACATCGACAGCATTGTTGTGGCCCAACAGCCCAAGATAGGCCCTTATATTCCAAGGATGAGGCAGGTAATGGCAGATATCCTGAATATAGACATTGACCAAATATCCGTCAAAGCCACTACCACCGAAAGATTGGGATTCGAAGGCCGCGAAGAAGGCATCAGCTCCCATGCCGTAGTACTCATTGAAAAGAATCAATCACACAACACTAAATAAACTCCAAAAAAACGAACGTTTTCTTCAACCGAAAGAGACAGCAAGAACAGATACTCCTCCAACGTGAGAAAACGTTACCGACCCAAGAAAGGTAACCACTATGGAAAAGACCAAAATAACGCCACAAGCAGACAGCGAAGCCGCGGTACTCGAAGACTCTGGTTGCAGCCTAGTGCTGCACAACGATGACGTGCATACCTTTGACTATGTCATCAAAGCCCTCGTCGACATCTGCCGCATCAGCAGCTCTCAGGCTGAGCAATGTGCCATTTTGGTCCACTGCCATGGCAAATGCACTATCAAACACGGCAGCTACGAAACCTTACTGCCCATGCACACCGCATTGTTGGACAAACAACTAACTTCTGAAATAGTCAAATGAATTCGCCTTAAGAAAAGGCGGATTTCACAGAGTAGAGAAATACAATAAAACAACACCATGAATACAACACTATTAATCATCATCTTAGTCTTAGGACTGGTTTTATTGGCCCTTGAGATTGTCGCTTTGCCTGGCGGTGTTGCCGGCATTTTTGGCTTGGGTCTCCTCATCGTTGGCGTTTGGCAGAGCTATACGTTATGGGGGGAGGCCATGGGCAACATCATTCTCATCATTTGCACCGCCATCACTGTCATTCTGCTGATTATCTTCCTCAAAGCCAAGACGTGGAAACGGTTCAGCCTAAATGAGGAGTCAGATGGCTCTGTCAATAAAATAGACGGCCAAAACATCGTTATAGGCTCCTTGGGCCGCACCATCGCCCGATTGGCCCCCACAGGCAAGGCCCTGATCAATGACCAACTGGTCGAAGTGCATGCCATCAATAAATTTATCGACCCTGACCGACCCATCAAAGTCGTCGGCATCGAAGGCTATCGAATCGATGTCATTGAAGTTCCCAACGACGACCGTTTCGAAGGCGTCCCCAATGGTATAGAAGAATAATAAACGCTTAACCTTAAATAATTCAGCTTATGTCAACAACAACTATTATCTTGGCGGTAGTGATATTTATCCTACTCTGCCTTTTCCTTTACTTGGTTCCTGTAGGACTTTGGTTCCAGGCACTGGTATCAGGTGTGCACACCTCTCTTATCCAGCTCATGTTCATGCGCTTCAGAAAAGTACCTCCTAGCATTATTGTCAACAATTTGATCAATGGTGCCAAAGCAGGCCTGAAACTATCACAGAACGAACTGGAGGCACATTATCTGGCAGGTGGTAACGTCAGCAATGTGGTTCAGGCCCTTATCTCAGCCAACAAGGCCAATATGAACCTCGACTTCCATACGGCCACGGCCATTGACCTGGCAGGCCGCGATGTGCTGAAGGCAGTACAGACTTCTGTAAACCCCAAAGTGATTGACACCCCTCCCGTAGCCGCTGTTGCCATGAATGGTATCCAACTGATTGCCAAGGCCCGTGTCACCGTCCGCACCAACATCAAACAGTTGGTCGGTGGTGCTGGCGAGGAAACCATCCTGGCCCGTGTCGGTGAAGGTATTGTCACCGCTATTGGTTCCGCCGAAACCCACAAACAGGTGCTAGAAAACCCCGACACCATCTCCAAGCTAGTGCTTGCCAAAGGATTGGACAGCGGTACTGCTTTTGAGATTCTCTCTATCGATATCGCCGACATCGATGTGGGCAAAAACATCGGTGCCCAGCTGCAGATGGACCAGGCCAATGCCGACAAAAACATCGCACAGGCCAAGGCCGAAGAGAGGAGAGCCATGGCCGTAGCTTCCGAACAGGAGATGAAGGCCAAGGCACAGGAAGCCCGTGCACGAGTCATCGAGGCTGAGGCCGAAGTACCCAAAGCCATGGCAGAAGCTTTCCGCAGCGGCAATCTTGGCATCATGGACTACTATCGCATGAAAAACATCCAAGCCGACACCGACATGCGCGAAAGCATTTCCAAACCCGGTGGCAAAACCGCCAACAAACCCCTCGACGAACAGAAATAATAATTAAATACACAAAAGGGCCTCTCATTGAGAGGTCCTTTTTTTATCCCTTATTATGAAGATATTATCTTTGCTCATCCTTATGTTAACATGCATAAGTGTGTCAGCTCAAAACAGCAAAAACGACAACCCCGATGCCATCTTGGGTACATACAGTGTTAACCATGGCGGTCAACAATCCAAAGTACATGTCTACAAAGACAAAAACGGCACCTATATAGCTCAGTGCATCTGGCTGAAAGACAGCATCGATCGCAAAACTGGCAAACTCGTAGTGGACGAAAAGAACCCCAACAAAGACTTACGCAACACACCCTGCAACCAAATAATCATCTTCCGTGGACTGAAATACAATGCAAAGAAACGGCGTTGGGATAGTGGCAAAGTATATGACCCTACCCGAGGAATAGTAGCCAACTGCACCTGTGAATTTCAAGAAGATGGCCGCCTAAAAATGCGCGGTACCCTCATGGGTATCGGAGAAACCATCCTCTGGACCCCATTATCAAAAACCAAAAGAAAGTAACAATCAATACATCTATCCCGTTACCATAGCAGCAAACTCAACAGAAACTCTAATATATAGTTTTACAAACCAATATATTACCAAAACAGTTAATATATTGTTGACAAAAAAACAGAGAAAAAAAACTCAATGTCGAGAAAAAATCGTAATTTTGCATCCCGTATTTTTGTTAATTGAAAAGACGGGATTATGAAAAACGGTTTTGACAACGAGAAGTATCTCAAAATTCAGTCCGAACACATCAAGGAGCGCATTTCTAAGTTCGGCAATAAGCTTTATCTTGAATTTGGTGGCAAACTCTTCGACGACTTCCACGCAAGTCGCGTCCTGCCCGGTTTCGAACCAGACAGCAAACTGAAGATGCTCATGCAATTGCGTGACGATGCCGAAATCGTTTTCGCCATCAGCGCCAAAGACATCGAAAAAAACAAAGTCCGTGCCGACATCGGCATCACCTACGACGACGACGTACTACGTCTGCGTGACGAATTTCGCAATCGAGGTCTGTTGGTCAGTGCCGTGTGCATCACTCAGTATAACGGCCAGCCCAGCGCCCATGCTTTCCGCGAACGGCTCGAACGCCTCGGCATCAGTTGCTATTATCATTATCTTATTGAGGGATATCCTACCAATGTCGACCTCATCTGTTCCGACAACGGCTTTGGCAAAAACGAGTACATCAAAACCACACGTCCCCTAGTGGTCGTCACTGCCCCTGGCCCCGGTAGCGGCAAAATGGCCGTCTGCCTCAGCCAGCTCTACCAGGAAAACAAACGCGGCATCAAAGCCGGCTACGCCAAATTCGAGACCTTCCCCATCTGGAGCATTCCCCTGAAACACCCCGTCAACGTCGCCTACGAAGCCGCTACCGCCGACCTCAACGACGTGAACATGATAGACCCATTCCACCTTGAGGCCTATGGCGAAACAGCTGTCAACTACAACCGCGACATAGAGATTTTCCCCGTCCTCAACGCCATCTTCGAAGGCATCTATGGCGAGAACCCCTATAAATCGCCCACCGACATGGGTGTCAACATGGCCGGTTTCTGCATCAGCGACGACGACGCCTGCTGCAAGGCTTCTAAAGACGAGATTATCCGCCGCTACTATGCAGCCCTCTGCAAATTTGCCGAAGGCAAGATATCTGAGTCCGAAGTCGAGAAAAACGCCCTGCTGATGAAGCAGATGAAAATCACCACCGACGACCGCCGCACCACCGTGGCTGCCAAAGAACGCTCGCTCAAAGAAAATGCCGCTGCCGCTGCCATCGAGCTGGCCGACGGCACCATCATCACCGGCCACTCCTCCACCCTGCTGGGTTCTTCCGCTGCCCTATTGCTCAATGCCATCAAGCATCTGGCCGGCATCGACCACAGCGTCAAACTCATCGCCCAAGAATACATCGAGCCCATCCAGCACACCAAGACCTCCCTGCTTCACGGCCACAACCCCCGTCTGCACACCGACGAAGTACTGGTGGCCCTTTCGATGCTCAGCCTACACGACCAGGTCTGCCGCAAAGCCCTTGACACCCTGCCTCTCTTGCAGGGCTGCCAGGTACACTCCACCGTCATGCTGAGCGAGGTCGACCAGAAAATTTTCAAAAAGCTAGGCATCGGCTACACCTCCGACCCCACCCCAAAGAAATAACCTCCCCACTAGCATCATACACATAAGAGCCTATACCCAGACTGGGTGTGGGCTCTTACTATAATACTCCCCGATAGTCAGGCAAATGCAATAGTGGGAGAAGGTGTGCCTTTAAACTCTAATAACGAAAGGAGCAAAATGCCAAGGGAAAAGAAATCCGCTTCGGCCTCCAAAGCGAGCGTGATAGAGAATACAGACCGACATTGCAGCATGGAGCATACGTCAGACCGGGCCTTACCTGTTTGCAATCAATAGGTTGGAACAGCGTTTCGGGTCCGTGTCCCTTGTACAGCCATTCTATTGTCAAAACATCTATGGTTCAATAAAAACAGGTGTTCCTTTGTCTTTCGGCGGATTCATTTCTATCAATTTTTCTATAAGACGTTGGTTCTTGATAAAAGTTAAATCCATCTCTACGGGACGCAACCGAAATGTCATATACCTATTTCTTTGTGGATTAGGATATCCCATCTGCGCCAGTTCCTGTTTGCCCATCTCGCCATGGGCAGATATTTCATAAACAAAAATCTGGTCAGGCCTTTTAAAGTCATAAAGTAAAAGTATGGAGGTCTGGCCAAACAGGTTGCTATGTTTCGCCATAGAACCTTTAGTGTTTCCTAATCTTACATTATACAAATTATGAGTTCTGATCCATTCTAGATGCTTCTCATTCTTGCTACAACCCACAAGAATAGCCTTATCTCCGCCAAAGAAATCTATAATGTTCTGGTCAAAGCGATTCCATTTGCAGCACACAAACGGCTCTGCTGCCATTGGCATATCATCTTCTTCCATTTGAGGATACATCTGTGTCACTTTAGGAGGATTAGAGATATCTGTATCTATGTCAAACACACCTTCTAATATGAAACGTTTCAACAGATTGTTGATTTCAATATTTACTTTTAGGAGACTAATGGCTTGACCATACTTGGATTCGAAATAGGCTTTAGCTTTGGTCTTATCTACAGATTCTTTTAAGCGAGTGAAGCGATTGAATTCATTTATGTTTTGCTCTGTAATACTAAGATTAAGCATCTGTCTCAGCAGCTGTCGATCAAGTCCAAATGTGTGAACAAGGCAATCTATTTGACGATCTTTTTCTGTCGTCATATAGTCTGTGATGTAGTCGCGGAATGTCTTACCTGGCTCTAAAGTGATGTTGGCACTTTGCACATCATGAAGGAATATTTCGGCAAAGGCTTGTTCTTCCTGAGGGAGTGACGCAAACGATGCCGACAGGTCATCAAGTATAGCATTCAACTCTTCCTTTGATACATTGGGTTGTTCAAGGGCTTTGATGTACCGCTCAAAAATATGATTCATGTAGTCGGCATCAATTTTGCCCGTGTCTATCTCTGAAAGATGTGGGTCGAGGTCATAAGGCAAGTCTTCATCCGATTGTCCACCACCATTGCCACCATTAGAATTGAACAACTCTTTGTATCGCTGCACAAGGGTATTGTAGGTGATTTCATCGTGATTGACCGTTATCTCTTCACCATTCGGGCAGCGATTGATCAATTTCCTCCAATTAAAACCTTGCACCTTTGCTGCATCGAGATACACATTGTATTCTCTGAAAAGCACAGCAAAGCGTCCACGTAAAGCAGTTGCATCTGGCAATTTGTTGAAGTTCTCTATGTGGGCAGAAACAAAAAGCTGCTCTATCTCACGGAACTTCTGATTCATACCAGAAAGGTTGACATCCAGTTTACTTACGAACAATCCAAGAGGTTTGTTCCCGGAATATAGCTTAACGGCCTCCTGAATGTTATATTCCATCGTATGCGGATAGCTATAATATTTGATGACACCGAAAGGCTTTTCATCATGGCTATAAAGGCGGTTAGTACGTGAAAAGGCTTGTATCAACTCTTCATAGTACATGACTTTGTCGATATAAAGCGTATTCACCCATTTAGAGTCAAAGCCCGTCAGCATCTGTGAAACGACAATAAGCAGGTCAAGTCGTTTATCGCGTTGCGCAGGTTGTTCCAGCCCGATGTATGGTTTCTTATGAGCAAGACGGTTGGAGAGGTCTTTCTTGAATTTAGCATGTTCGGCAATTGTATAACTTTGTCCGAACATGTCTTTATAGTCTGTAATTATTTCAGCCAGAGCATTCTCCTTGAAGATTGTTTTGTCGGGATTGTCGTTAGGCAAAGAGGGGTCGAAGAGAGCGGTCACTTTCAGCTGTGGAGCTTTCTCTTTGAAGATACGGTAATATTTGATTGCTTGCGGAATGCTTGGCACAGTGAATATAGCATGGAACTTATGGTTCTTGCTCAGCACAAGCCAGCCATCCACTATGTCATCGACTACCGCATTCATGTGTTCCTCGGTAATGTACTGCGTTTTTGGTAACCAGTCTTCGATACCAGGCTCCCATGTGCCATCGACCTTTCGATGTCCTGCCATAGGCATAGCCAAGACTTTGTCGAAGACACGTTTCTTTTCTGGGTTGTTCATCACCTCTTCCACACTTGAAGCATCAACATAATCAAGAGCCACCTTCTGGCGGAGTTCTTTGTCCTTATAAGTCATCTCCATGTAAGGGTCAAAGCCCAATACGTTGCCGTCGCGTATTCCGTCGGCGATACTGTAGCGATGCAGTTCATCGCCAAAAATATCGGTGGTGGTACTTTGGTGGCGTTGGTTTTCATTCTGAATTGGTGTACCAGTAAATCCAAAGAACATTGCTGTTGGGAATGTAGCTTTGATTTGTTGGAATGTCTCACCGAACGTAGAGCGATGACATTCATCCACGATAAACACGATGCGTTTCTGATTGATTTTCTTCAAATCCGCAGGTCGGATGTTGCCCTCTTCCGCCATGATGCCCAGCTTTTGAATTGAAGAAACAATCAACGTATCTGCCACGTCTGGGGACTTCATCTTTGCGACGAGTGCATCCGTGTTCTCTGTCTCTTGAATCGCTTCATCCTCAGCAGAAAAATTACGGTATTCGCGTGCAGACTGCGTGCCGAGTTCTATCCGGTCGATGACGAAAATCACTTTGTCCGCTTTTCCGCTGTCAGCAATCAACTGAGCAGCCTTAAAACTCGACATGGTTTTACCGGAACCAGTAGTATGCCATATATATCCCCCTAATTGATGGTCGGTGCTTTTCCAATCTTGCCGCTTCGTAACCTTGTCGTAGATAGCCCGTACAGCAAAGTATTGATAAGAGCGAAGCACTTTCAGAACGCCATCTGTACGGTCAGCAATGGTATAATAGCCGATAAGCTGGTGAGCCATTGGTATCGACAAGAGATAGGTGGCAATATCCTTCCAGTCATTTTGTGGCACGTTGTTAAAGTCAGCCCAGTGGAAATAAAAATCTTTATTGAAACGCCCATCAGGTCCAGGATTGGCAAAGTAAACCGTTTCTTCAGGATTCATCGCCACGAAGATCTGAATGAGTTGGAAGATACCAGAGAAGATTCCTTCCCGGGAGTATTTCTCTATCTGGTTATAGGCTTGACTTACAGGGATGCCACTCTTCTTCAGTTCGATGTGTATCACAGGCATACCATTGATAAGCAGCATGAGGTCGCCCCGACGTTGAGGAAAGATATTTGAGGGAGCTTTGAAATGCGGCTGCTTTACAATTTGATAACGACTTTGTCCAGCTGCAATTTCATGAGGGTCGAAGATTTTCAGAGAAATCTCCTTGCCGTAGTGCAAGGTGTCAGCAGGGTTTTCACGCCTGATGCTCACAGTACGCCCGTTAATGAAACCGTTGAGCATCTGCGGTGTCCGCAAGGTAGAAATTTGATCAACAAGTTGACGCATTTCATCCTCGGTCAGCCGTGCCCCATTCAGGCGGTCGATGGTGTTATTGTTATCGAAGAGGATATCAGCCCAGTTTTGGAGCAAATCCTTCTCAGAAGGATGGCGGATTACATTTTTCTCCCATCCTTTTTTCGATAGCATTTCTATCAATGCGTTCTCAAAATCCTCTTCTCTGTTGAATGGCATAAACGATAATTCTATTTTGTTCAAGCAAACATCTGCGACAAGCAGGCTTGCTTAATTGTTTTCAATTTGTTGATTTGCAGCTGTGAATTGGCAATAGATTCATCCTGCGAGCGAAAAAAGTCGCCGATTTTGCGCTGCTCTTCCTTATTAGTCGGATAGTATATAAATGTATCTTCTACAGCAGGTTTATTTACTGATAGTACCTTTATGCCCTGCATCAAAGGCAAAAGTTGGTCATGAAACGTATATGAGTTGAAATAATACCCTAAAAAATATGGCGCAAATTTCTTCTTTGGTCTGCCGACAAACGTATGAAGTCCAGCAACGATTGTTTTATTAGCGATGTTTTGTATTTCAATTGCTTTTCCACATGCTTCGTCTTCAGCAGTATCAGCAAAAATGACATCGCCATCTATAAGTTTTGAAGCCTTGTAATTATCGGCTTTTGCGGAAATAATATAAGGTATCTTATCTTTCTTTGCATCCACAATATCACCAAACAGGATTAGAATATCTCCATAGTGTATATTGAGAACTTCAGTTTTATCATAAGTCAACTTATCTCGAGAGTGACTATAATGAGGAGTTGAGAAATCAAACAATTTTCGCAAATTATAGTTTTCCCATGGCTCTGTAAAGCCACGGAAACGAATAGTGGGAGTGTTCGGTGTTGGCGAAGTTACCACTAATTGTGAGTTGTTTTGTAACACACCATAAATCAACGACTTATACCCCCCCCTATTAATATCTTCTTGATTGTCGCTTGGGAACATCTTGTCGAGCAATGCCAGCTTTATCTGACGCAGCTTCTCCAATTCTTGCTCTTTCGCTCCAATCAATTCATCTAACTGTTTGAAAAACTCTCCGATTTTCTGCTGCTCACAAATAGTAGGCACTTTTACTTCTATAGCCTTGATATCTGTTTCTCCATATGAGGGCAAAGCTCCAGTCTGAGCGTATTTTGGAAGATTAATGGTTTCAAACAGAGAAAGAAAGAAATCGCCCTCCTTATTATTCATACTATATGCCATAGTATTGTTATCAAGAAGGAATGGCTTTTTTATGAGACGTTTTCTATTGTGCAAAAGAGCTGCGCCAATTTTTGCAAAGAATATTGCAGGCAATTCCTGAATGGGCTTCCAATTATTCTTTTCAATTTGAACACTAGATACATAGTTGTTTGAAGCAGTCATTTCTCTTTCGTTTCCAATGGTATTCATATCAGACACCTTGAAAAACGGTATACCACTTTTACCGCCCTGCTCTTGAATAGGAAAACCAACCCCAGAAGTAGTTTCGCCCATGCTGCCGAGTGTTTTATCCTCCCACTCTTCTTCAAACCCTTTGAATCTTATATTTGGTTTCTTTTCAGCCATACTATTTTACATTAAGTGTTTTCTTGAATTCAGATAATCCCAAGTTATCGGCGTTGGACCCTTCCAGTTCACTAATCAGTGAGAATAGTTGCGATTCTGCACTGCTGATACGCTGTGCAATATCCTGATAGGTGGTAGCATATTTAGCTACCAAATGTTGAACCTTGTCAGCAAGAGCGGTTATCACTTCGCATGGCATTCTCTGGAGCGAAGCCAACAGCGGATGCACCCATTTGCAACGTAGCAGTTCGATAGCGGTTTCATCATCCAGAGCTTGGATGGTGGCAATCGTTTTATCAACCAGTTCACGTCGTTTCTGAGCAGCATCTGCAAACAGACTCTTCTCTTCTTCAAGCATTGCAGCCACCACCTTTACTTTAGCTTCGAGGCTTTCCTCGTCGAAAGCAAAGTTTTCTTGGTAGTAGCGTATCATTGCATTAACCTGTGTCTTGCCATATTTTCCATTCTTGTCAGGCTCCACAGTGTCCCATGCCAATTCAGGGTGGTCTGCTATGAATTGTTCTTTCTCATTCTTTTTAGACGGGAAAGAACGAAGCAGTTCTATCTCAGGAGTAGAGATTTTCGCAAGAATACGTTTCAGTTCTTTCTTCACCTCCGTTGCCACAAAATGAGAATTGTCATCTGAGAGTATTGGCTTGTCTTTTTCCTCTGGAGTCAGCGAGTCAATGATTTCATTGAATAGATTGGTGAGTTCCTCCATGCGCTGCTCCATATCACGGATAACCTGCACATCGTCTTGCAACAACATTTCCTGCACCAATTCAAACGGCAGCACATGCCCCATCCATCCGTCCTGCACTTCCTCCTTGTTCTTTTCAACCATACGTGGGTCAATTTGCTTTACTGCCTGAAATCCTTCCGTTTGCAGAATTTCAATGTCGGCAGCTATCTTATCCCAATCATAACTGAAGAATTGGAATGCTTGGTATCTGTCCACCAAAGGGAAATTCTCTAAACGACGGAAAAGGTCGTTGCTGATGGTTGTCTGTGTTTTTTGGACATTGAGCGACATCATCGGTTCGATGAGATTCGATTCAATGAAAGATTCGAAACTATCGAAAGCACTATTGTACTGCTGTGCAAAATGCTTTACATCTTCATTGTCGCTGATTGTCTGCTGAATATTATCCGTGGCGATATGGCTATATCCCTCACTGTTTACCGAAAACAATTGCTGTTTGAGTGATGGGAATGCCTGCCAAAAGTTGTTTAGTGCAGCCAGATCCACAGCAGGGATGCCTCCGAACATCGTAGCGTATATGTCATACTTCTCTGCCTTTGGACTGCTGTCCACATACCGGGATATGTTGAGGTTATAGTCATTCTGGCGGATGATATCGCGGCTGACAAGTCGGGCAAAGTCGGATGTTTCCGTGCGAGTAGTTACTGCATCGACCACTTTTTTTATGTCGCACGCCCGCAGTCGGTTGTTTTTACCATCTTTCTCAAAACCGGCGGAAGCATCTATGAAAAGGATTTTGTCATCGACGCGTGTCTTACGCTTCAGTACCATGACAATTGTAGATATGCTCGTTCCGTAGAATACTTTTTCCGGCAATCCAATAATTGCATCAATATGGTTGTACTCAACAAGCTGCTTTCTGATTTGGTATTCAGACCCTCCACGATAGAGAACACCATGCGGAAGCACAATGGTCATGATGCCGGAAGGCTTGACATGGTATAGGTCGTGCAGAAGGAAAGCATAATCGGCGCAACCCTTAGGTGCCACGCCAAAGGGGGCATAACGAGGGTCATTCTCCTGGTCTGTTGGATCCCATTCCTGAGAGTATGGAGGATTGCTGACCACAGCATCAACATAAAGCGGGTCATACGTTCCCTGCGGGTCACTTTCGTCAAACATCGGCCAGTCCATTGCCAGTGTATCGCCGTTGCGGCACTCGATGTTTGAAGGAGAGATACCACGCATGATTAAGTTCATACGTGTCAGGTTGAAAGTGTTTTGTTTCAACTCCTGTGCGTAATACTTAATGTTGTTTTTGTCGCTGATATGCCGAGCAACAGACTTTCCTATATTGATAAGCAGCGAACCTGAGCCACTGGTCGGGTCGTAGATGCGTATCTCATCGTTATCACGCAAATGGTGAGCGATAATGTCCGACATCATCACCGATACTTGGTGAGGAGTGTAAAACTCTCCGGCTTTCTTACCTGCATTAGCAGCGAAATTGCTAATCAGATATTCATAGACAAATCCGAGTACATCATAATCTTGTCGTCCATCCGTTGGAATTTCACGGATCAACGAAACAAGATCGCGTACGGCAGCGTTCTGTTCCGCAGTTGAAGTGCCAAGTTTACTAAGTCCTGTTTCGAGTGTGTCGAAGATTTTATCAAACAGTTTTTTATGATTGGGACTGACTTTTCGGTTGAAAGCCGAAAGTGCATCACGTACGTTTGCCACACTGAACTCCTTTTTCATTTCAAGCCAGGTGGAAAACAGATTCTCATACGAGATATAATATCCAATCTCTTGCTGTATGAAATCAACCGCTTCAGTATTGTCTTCTGTTATGGTTTTGAGTTCTTCATCAGATATTCCGTTGTTTTTCAAATGACCAACCTCTTTATCTGACAAAAACTTATAGAATATAAAGCCCAAAATATAGTCTTTATACTCATTGGCCTCAATCTTTGAACGCATCTTGTTTGCCGATGCCCATATCTTTGCTGCAAGTTGTTGCTTGTTCATCTTCTATTATTTAGCTCATCTTTCCAAACACATTATGTATCAATTCTTTGTACTGAACCTCATTTGTGTTGATAATTTCCAAATTGTGCTCAACAATGTATTTAATCAGCTGCCATTCATCATCGCGGAGCGGGTGGTAGTTTTCTCTCGGAAACTGCATTAAATCCTCATAATTATCTACATTCTCAAGCACATAGTCCGTTTCTTCCGTTATAGTCTGCAACATCCGCATTAAATCATCGACAGAACGGCCTATGGCTAAATGTGCGAAAAAGAGAAATGAGGCAGTCTTTTTCTTTACATTAAATACTTTGGGTATATACTGCTGCATGACAACATCAAACGATGGTTTCCCATCAGCAGAACTATATCCATTCAGTTCTTGTTGACACAATAAGGCTGCAGCATATAGCACGTGCGTCTTGTATCCCAAATCATATTCGAGGTCGTCTTTTCGTTCTTTTGCTTCCTCTGGATCAAATGTCTCAATATAATCAAGGTATTGTCTATAGATATCCTCTCCCGCACCGGTAAAGCCTGACATAGTGTCCAGCAGGCGGTCTGCCACACGGTCGAGTTCGTCAATGTTCTGAACGCCTTGATTCATCAATTCCTGAAGCAGTGTTGAATTCTGTTCAACGCTAGCTTGTTCTAATTGTATTATTCTCCTAATATTTTTTTTCAACTCGTCCATGTGTATCATTGTTTGAGTTTGCAAAATTACGAAATCTTTGTGAATTGGCAAAATCTAATTGAATGCGTTGGAGATTGAGACTGTTGTTGACCAGAAAATCTTCAAAAAGCTAGGCATCGGCTACACCTCCGACCCAACTCCTAAAAAATAGCCGCTCTCCACAGAAACATACTCATCAACGCCTACGCTCAATTAAGTGTAGGCGTTTGTTTATTTTGGGGGACTTCTAAAAATTCGTTTTATTCGTTATCATGCCTGCATGAAGATTCCGATAATAAATTCGTTAGTTTTCAACAGACGTTTTCTCGCCTCAGCATAGTGCAAACACTTCGTGATTTGCCCTCTGCGTTCGGCTTAACGAAAACGTTAGATTCGTGCAATTCGTGTTCAATTTAAATCCGTTAGATTCGCGCAATCCGTGTTCAAAAGTCATTAATAGAAGTCCCTATTATAGATTTAGTATTTTTCGTGTTTTTAGATGTTCCTTTTTTTTTATTGTTTCGCCATTCGTAGTTAGATTCGTGCAATTCGTGTTCAAAAGTCATTAATAGAAGTTCCCATTTAAGAGTGGGTAATTATTGTTGATTTATCAATGACACGATTTTGGCTACAAGGTCCTTTACTTTGGGGAGATAGACCATAACCTCTTCCTCATTGGCGTCAATGAAGTCGTCGTAGTCGCTCCCTTGTCGGAAAGCAAAAACGCGCCCATATAGCCAACCATCTTCCTTGGTGAGTATTGCAGGTTTTACGTAATATTGGTTCAATAGAATGATAACACCGTTGTGAGTGTGTACGGAGTGCTAGTCACGGACCAACAATGCGGTTGCCGCATAATATAACGCGTAGTACAATCTGTTGGCTGCCACACTCCACATCTTCATGGCTATGGATTTGTCGACATCCTCTAAGGCCGCGTATGCTTTCTCAATACGATACAGAACTATCGCGAAGCGTTCTTCGTCCGATAAACTCATAGCTGAATCCCTTCCTCCCTTACATTGTATTTGAATAACGACGGCGGGGCATCTCTCCACTGGTCTTTTGTATAGACCAATGTGTTGATTTCTTCGCCAAGGTCAAAACCTTTGTCCCACAGCTCGCATGCGATGGCATATCTGTCGTAGTGCGACATCTTGGGCTTGTTGAGTATAATCACTAAATCCCAGTCGGAATCCTCACGGGCATCGCCCCGCGCTCGCGAGCCATACAGGATTATCTGCGCGTCAGGTTCTTTCTCCCGCACGGTAGCGCGAATCATGTCCAATATTTTGTCTCTGCCAATCCGATTCATTACAAGGATGTGTTTTTAGCTGCGCCAAATACCCATGTTATCATTTGGTCATGCATTGATGTACATGGACTTACCAAATTAGACATGAAATGTTGACAATGCAAATATACAAAAAAATAAATATAACAGCACGAAAAAACTTCACAAATATATGCGCTATAGATTTGTTGCAGGAGGGGTAGACTATACGTATGGATTGCCTGCGGCAGTCTTTTTTCGGAGCGTAGAGGTTTGAAAAGAGGGTGCCTAGGGCGGCACCCTCTTGGAAGGGGGGAGCAAAGGGTTGCTCCCTTGGGTCGCGACCCAATAGAGGGTTGCTCCCTTGGGTCGCGACCCAATAGAGGGTTGCTCCCTTGGGTCGCGACCCCGATGATATGGGGTTAGCGTTTGATGACACGGCGCACCGTACTGCCCTTTTGCAGGGTGATACGTAGGGTGTAGGTGCCTGTAGGCAGCGTAGAGATGTCGAATTGGTTGGTGTTGACAAAGGTGCCGACGAGACGTCCGGCATGGTCATAGACCTCCACTTTGGCTACACCGTCGGCATTGATGGTGAGTTTGCCTGTGGTGGGGTTGGGATAGATGACTATGCCGTCGAGCTCCTCAACATCGGCTATGCCGACCCTGTTGATAGTAAGGTTCAGCGTGACGATGCTGTCGCAGCCGGCCTCGGTTTGGCCTTCGAAGAGGTATTCACCGCTTTCGGTAAGTATATCGCCATTCCACTCGTAGGAATTGTCGGCCGTATCGTAAATGGTGGTGCGACTACTGTAGTTGACGGTGAGGTAGAGGGTGATGATGCTGTCGCAGCCTACGGAGTTTACCGTTGTGGCAGAATCAATCGTGGAGGCCGTGTAGACGGTACCATGCCACTCTACGCTGTCGCAAGCCGTGATGGTTTCGGAGCCTGTGGTGCTGTAGTGGATGGTAAGATAGAGCATGGCAGTGCTGTCGCAGCCTACAGAATTGACGGTTGTCACAGAATCGACCGTAGAGGTGCTGTAGGCGGTGCCGTTCCAGGTGTAGCTGTCGCAGGCCGTGATGGTTTCGGAACCTGTGGTGCTGTAGTGGATGGTCAGGTGCAGGGTGACCGTGCTGTCGCAGCCCACGGCGTTGGTGGTGGTGTAGGTGGCCGTGTTGGTGGAGGCGGTATAGGCGGTTCCGTGCCACATGTAGCTGTCGCATGCCGTGGCGGTCTCGGTGCTAATGGTGCTGTAGTTGATGGTCAGCTGCAGGGTAATGGTGCTGTCGCAGCCCACGGCGTTGGTGGTGGTGTAGGTGGCCGTGTTGGTGGAGGCGGTATAGGCGGTTCCGTGCCAGGTGTAGCTGTCGCAAGCCGTGGCGGTCTCGGTGCCAGCAGTGCTAGCGTTGATGGTCAGATGCAGCGTCACCGTGCTGTCGCAGCCGGCGGCATTGGTGGTGGTGTAGGTAGGCGTGGTGGTGCTGACAGTGTAGGCAGTGCCATGCCATGTATAGCTATCGCAAGCGGTGGCGGTCTCGGTGCCAGTAGTGCTAGCGTTGATGGTCAGATGCAAGGTGACGGTGCTGTCGCAGCCGGCGGCGTTGGTGGTGGTGTAGGTAGGCGTGTTGGTTGAGGCCGTGTAGGCGGTGCCATGCCAGGTGTAGCTGTCGCAGGCTGTCTGAGTCTCTATGGCCGTGGTGCTGTTGTTGATGGTCAGGTGCAGCGTAATGGTGCTGTCGCAGCCCACAGCGTTGAGGGTGCTATAAGTAGGCGCGGTAGTCGAGGAAGTATACGTGGTGCCATGCCAGGTGTAGCTGTCGCAGGCCGTGGCCGTCTCGGTGCTGGCAGTGCTGCTGTTGATGGTCAAGTGCAGCGTCACCGTACTGTCGCAGCCGCCCGATGCAGTTGTGGTGTAGGTGGGCGTTTGGGTGGAGGCCGTGTAGGTGGTGCCGTGCCAGGTGTAGCTGTCGCAGGCGGTGACCGTTTCAGTGGTCATGAGATTCTGGCTGATGGTCAGATGCAGCGTAGTGACACTGTCGCAGCCGGCAGCATTCTGTGAGGTATAGGTGGGCGTGGTGGTAGAGCTGGTGTACGTAGTGCCGTGCCAGGTGTAGCTATTGCAGGCGTACACCTCTTCGATGCCCGTGTTGCTGTAGTTGATCGTGAGGGCAAGGGTCACCGTACTGTCGCAACCTGCAGCGTTGGTAGTGCTATAAGTAGGCGTGGCGGTCGAGGAGGTATAAGTGGTGCCATGCCATGTGTAGCTGTCGCACGCCGTGACGGCATCGGTGTAGGTGCTGCTGCCGTTGATGGTCAGATGCAGCGTCACCGTGCTGTCGCAGCCGGCGGAGTTGGTGGCCACAAAGGTAGGCGTGGCTGTCGAAGCCGTATAGGTGGTGCCGTGCCAGGTGTAGCTGTCGCAAGCCGTGGCCGTTACGGTGCTCGACGTGCTGCCGTTGATGGTCAGATGCAGCGTCACCGTGCTGTCGCAGCCAGCAGCGTTAGTAGCCACAAAGGTAGGCGTGTTGGTGCTGGCAGTGTAGGCAGTGCCGTGCCAGGTGTAGCTGTCGCAGGCAGTGATGGTCTCCGTGTAGGCAGAGCTAGCGTTGAGGGTCAGATGCAACGTCACCGTGCTGTCGCAGCCAGCGGCATTGAGGGTACTATAAGTAGGTGTGTTGGTTGATGCCGTGTAGGTGGTGCCGTGCCAGGTGTAGCTGTCGCATGCCGTCTGCTCGTCCACCACCATGCTGCTGCTGTTGATGGTCAGATGCAGCGTCACCGTGCTGTCGCAGCCGGCGGAATTGGTGGCCACAAAGGTCGGCGTGGTGGTCGAAGCCGTATAGGTGGTGCCGTGCCAGGTGTAGCTGTCGCAAGCCGTGGCCGTCACCGTGCTGCTGCTGGTGGGGCGCACCGTGAGGGCGAGCCTGAACACACTGTCGCAGCCGTAAGCCGACTGCAAGCTGTCCCACACCACGTAGCTGCCGGCCGGACGCACGATAGGGGCCGTGCCATGCCCTGTCCAGACATAACCTGCATTCTCGCAGATGTCGGCGGAGGACTCGCCGTAGTGCGTCGGGTGCACATGCAAGGTGAGGCCGAACGTGCTGTCGCAACCCATCTGCGTGTACATCGTGTCGTAATAGTACGCCGTGCCGACACTGAGGGAATCAAGCGTCAGCGCGTGCCCCGTCCAAACAAAACCCTGGTCGCTGCAGACATCCTCGGTCTGCGTGGCATGGTAGACCGGGTGGACCGTCAGGTTGACCGTGACCACGCTGTCGCAACCACGCACCGTAAGCAACGAGTCGGTATAACTGCCCGTGGCCGTCAGCAGCCGGTTGCCGAAAGCGTAGGGGCTTCCTTGGCAGACATTCTGATTGTACGTACGGCTGTAGGGGAAATTCTCCTGAATGCAGGTGAGCGTGAACTCTTTCTCAAAAGACAGACCCGTGATATCGGTGGTGCGGATGCGCACAGCGTAGTCGAAGAGCCCTGTGCAGCCATACGACGCATTCGTGTACAGCCCGCTGCCCTGTATATAGAAGAGACCGTTGTTCGCATCGCCGCTACCGCCCACCAGCTCGTATGTGAAGGGGAGCGTAATGTCATTGTCAATAGAGGAGAGGGATCCTATGAGCGTGCCCACAGGGGCGTTCTCCATGAACGAGGCATTGGAGAGCAAAATGTCCACCGGGGCCGTGTTGTTGTTGATCACCGTGTCGGGCTCAGCCTTGATGGCTTCCTGATTGCCCACATTGTCGGTGGCACGTGACATAAAGCGGTAGACATTGCCGTCCGTAAGGGTATAGCGTGCCGTATCGGTCGGGGCATAATAGCCTACGCTGGTGTACACACCACCGTTCACCGACACCATCAGCTCTATGTTGTCCACACCGCTGCCCATAGGGTCGTCTGCGGCAGTGAACGTGAAGTTGCACACCATCGAGTCTGTGGCAACAGTCTGAGCCCTAAGGTGCGATGTGGGGGGCTCTGCATCGAAGGTGTTCTTCCACACGTTGGTGTTGATGGCAGTGTTGTCGTCAAAGACGATGGTGGCCTCTGCCGCCACCGTGTCGCCCGACGAGAGAGACATTTTTGGTGCAATGGCAAAGCTGACGTAGCCCTCGCCGTGGTGCAAGCTGTCGTTCACCAGCAGAAAGCCCATCTGAGCACTCGACGGCTCAAAACCTGTGGCAGGGTCCACACTTTGGAATATCCAGAAAATCTGGTTGTTTGCCATATCTATGCCCGCCGTCACATCCACCCATACGCCTAAAGAGTCCGAAACATCGAGGCGTTTGGTGTATGAGGTGGTATTGCTAGGGACATTGAACACAAAACTGCCAAAGCCAAAATCGGCCAGACGCACGCTGGCGATGTTCTGCTGGGGAGGGATGGGATAGGTGACACGCACGCGCGAAGCCGGGGCTGTGGCAAAGTCGGGGTCATTCTCAAAAAGAATCGTATAACGCATCCGATCGGCAATACTCACATAGTGGTCATCGCCATAACCCAAAGGCCCGTCCAGCTCGTTGGGATCCTGCGAACACTCTTCTTTTTTGAGGTCTATACGCACTTTGGCACTGCCCACATAGCCGTTGGAGTCGGTCACCGTCACGCCGTATGTGCCGCTACCAGACACGGTTTTTACAGGCGAACCCCACGAGTAGCGGTAGGGGGGTGTGCCGCCCGAGGCACTGGCCGTGAGGGTGGCGGTAGGCGACTGTCCGCAGGGGACCGAATTGGTGCTGACGGAGATGGAGGCATGGATGCTGCAAGCCTCGTCACGTTCAATAACCACCACATCCTGATAGATAGGCTTATTGCATGACGTAGCCTTCACCACCACACTGTAGGCACCAGCCTTCAGCCCGGTGACATACCTGCCGGAGAGATGTCCTCCGGAGGGGGTGGTCCACTCCACCGTCGTGTAGCTGACAAGGCTAGACGGCATTCGCACTATGGCGGCACCGTCGTTGCCAGGACTGCATGACTCTGCCCGATCCTGCTCGCAGCTAATCACCGACTGGGCAGAGGCCATAGCGGAGAGGAACAACGCCGCCAAAAACATTATTATATACTTTTTCATCGTTTTATCAAATTACCTTTAATAATATTTCAATTCTCAACTCTCAACTCTCAACTCTCAATTCTCAACTCTCAATTCTCAATAGGGTGTTTCTCTTAGTTTTCTTGTCCGGGATTGAACACAGAGGGATTGTTGTCGAGGTCGTTGGGGATATTGTCGCCATCGAGGTCGGGGTCGCAAACATCGCCAATGCCGTCGCAGTCGATATCGCCTTGGTCGGGGTTGTAGGTGTTGGGGCAGTTGTCTGTTTCGTCAGGCACCCCATCGCCGTCGCGGTCGTCGTCGCAAGGGTCGCCCAGTCCGTCACCGTCGCTGTCCTCCTGCAGTGGGTTGCTATAGAGGGGGCAGTTGTCGCAGGCATCGCCTATGCCGTCACCGTCGGTGTCGGCCTGCGACGGATTGAAGTGGATGAGGCAGTTATCCACGCTGTCAGCCACCCCGTCGCCATCGCGGTCCGTGTCCACTTCGTTGAGGATGCCATCGCCATCGATGTCGGGGTCGCACTCGTCGCCAATGCTGTCGCGGTCGAAGTCATACTGGCGGGGATTGACCACCGTGGGACAGTTGTCGCAGCTGTCACCTATGTGGTCGCCGTCAGCATCCTCCTGCAGGGGGTTGTAGCGGCCTGGGCAGTTGTCGCATCCGTCGCCAATACCGTCGTCGTCGGTGTCTTCTTGCAGGGGATTGTAGCGCACTGGGCAGTTGTCGCAGGCATCGCCGATGCCGTCGTGGTCGCTGTCGGCCTGGTCCACATTAGGGGTGCAGGGGCAGTTGTCCGAAGTGTTGGGAATGCCGTCGCCGTCCAGGTCATTGCCCGACACCAAGGCCGTGGGTGGGTACTCGTTGAGAAAGATAGCCAGATTATTGGCCATCGCGCCACCCAGCGAGGCAGCGGCGAACCGCCACTCACCACCTATCTGGGCCAACATATAGGTCATCAGCACACTGCTGTCGGTATCATAGAAGAGACGGGTAATCACCACCGTGTAAGGGTCCTCATTGTAACTGAGCAGGTACTCGATGCTGTCTATCGAGCTTACGAACGACAAGAACGGCAGCCTTACGCTGTCGGCGGCCAGCATCTGGTTGAGGGTGGTGGCATCCTGCGGACGATACAGCGCACGGATGTTGGCCAAGTTGGCACTCTGGTAGTCCTGCAGCAGTCGGCACAGCAAGGCAGGGGGCGTGTTGGTGGTGCTGGCATTTTGCGAGCCTCCTGTCAGTGCTATCATGCGGTTGGCGCCACCCAGGGTTCCGGTGAAGGTGTAGAACACCACGCCCTCGCACAGCGTATGTCCTGCGTCGCCCACCAGCAACAGCGTGGTGTCGTCTGCCAGATTGAGCGTCACGGCCTGTGGCTGCTCGTCATACTGGGGAAAGCGGTTCGTCTGTGCCCAGCCAGCCACGGACAGAGCCATCGTTATCAGGAATAAAAAACGGTACTTCATAAGTTAATAGTTTTTGAGATTGTGGCAATAGGTTTTTCGATACTATAGGTGATACAGCTGGCCAAGGTCACCTGCCCTATCACCGAAAGGGTGGCTCCAATTTTGACATTGTTGGACGTCCCGAAAGGGCACCACGAAGCCTGCCCCATGGCAGAACCTTGCAACAGCAGGTCGGCAGTAAGGATCTTGCCACCCAGGGCCACCCCTACCCCACCATTCAAAAATAAGCTGAGCGTGACGGGGATGCACAATTGGTTGCAGTTGGAATTGAGGGCCAAGATTCCATCTATGGGTCCCACCGCAACCGAGGCTCCGAAGTTGCATACCAGGTCGGCCGAAGCCACATGAGGTATGCCATAGAACGGCACCCGGCAACCAAACGAAGAACCGTAGGAGAGCTGGCCGAACTGCACCTGCAGGGCCCAACTCTCGGTGTGGTCGCTACAGCAAAGCTTTTTAGGCGTAATGGAGAGGGCCAGACTTGCTTGTGCCGGGGGGTCGTCGCTCCAGCTGCAGGGGCTGCCCGGCATATTCCTTATAAAACTCATCTGGTCTGTGGTGGACTTCAGTTTTTGGAGGGCCTCTTTCACTTTGCCCATATTCTCCAACCGGTTCTTCGAACTCAGCAGTTCTGCTGGCAGTCCCTGCGTCACCGTCAAGTCGGAGTTGATTACCTTCACGTTGACCTTTTTGGTCGACCTGTGGCCGTCTTTCTCGAGGGTAAAGGTCAGCTCCACATTCTCGCCTGAGAACCCGGCGTTGTTTTGCGCCACGGCCGGCGACACTGTCACCAGATTTTCATACCCCTCAGGGTAAGTGGTGATTTCGAACTGGCTGGTGGATATTTCGTCACCGCTATTATAGCAGTTATATTTAGCTTTTACGCTACGGATTTCGACAGAATCCTCCACAAACACCCACACCTCGTCTTCCTCAACGCCGAATTGGGAGATACGCTTTACCACATACCTCTCGGCCTCGTCACGTGGATTGATGGTAATGACGGCCTGGTTGGCATTACCCACGATATGGGAACCCGTCCAGACATAACACACCTCCGACGAGCCATCGGCAACGCCTATCGTTGTGCTCTGCGTATTGCCAACCTCCCTCACCACATGTTTGTCCGGCCCGGCAAACTGTGCCTGCACACCCCATGCAATGGCCAACAGAAGCAGTATTGAATATATTCGTTTCATATCGGATTAATTTTAGTTTTTAGTTTTTACCTTACCAAATTCTCCATTCTCAACTCTCAACTCTCAACTCTCAACTCTCAACTCTCAATTCGAATGGGCTTCCTTTATAGCAAACACCAACGAGCCTGCCGTATAGCCGTATATGGTAATCGTGCCATAGCTGCCTGGCCGCAACAATCCCTCGGGTTCTCCCTCGATGCTGAGCGGTAGTAGCAGGGTGGTATTCTGTTGTGCAAGCCCCTCGGGAGTCAGTGAGATGTAGGTTCCGCCCACTGACTGTACTTCAAGCACAGCCCCTTGGATGTCGGTGTTGCCCATATTGCCATATTCCAGCACCATGCTGATGGTGCGATTGGGGCGTGGCGAGTTGGGGAACACCATGTGGTAGCCCAATCCGTCGGAACTTGCCTCGGTGACATGGAACACGTCTTGCAACATTGCCTCGCCCTCGCAGTAGTTCAGCACACCCATGCTATAGTAGCCTGTGTCGACACCCTTTAGGTCGAAGTGGGCAAAAGCCTGATAGTAGCTGCTATAGTACAACGTGTCGGCAAACAGCGTGTCGCCACCATGCAACATCCATACTCTCATATCGGGACGGAAGTGCGATCCGTTCATCTCCACCGTCACGCCGCCATTGTTGCCGCCTTCGGTGGGGTTGATGCTGCGCAGTTCGAAGGGCAGTATGTCGGCCGAGATGGTGACCACCTGCATCGAGTTGGACGGCAGAGAGCCATACAGGCTCACACCATAGGTACCGGAACGAGTGGAGGGAATATAAAGCTCGGGGTTAGCGGTATACTGTCCTATAGTTGAGTAGTTGTAGCTGAGGTTGTCGCCCACGCGATTATATGAGACATACACCATGTTGACAGCTCCTTGTAGTGAGTCGTTACTCTCAACGTGTATGCGCACCGTCTCGTTGCGGTGGGTACCCACATTAATCTTGTAGTCGTTAGGCTCGGCATTGTACAGGGTATCAACAAGCGGGGTGTTGAACGGCAGTTCTCGTACTTTGACAAAGAGTGGCAGTGTCGACACCGTGCTGTTGTTGTTCTCGTTGTCTTCGTAGAAGGCGTTGCGCACGTCGGTCTTCGCAATCAGGTAGTAGTTGCCTTCCGACACACCGCTGATGCGGGCCGCCAGCTGCTCCGCCAAAGTGTCGCCAGTTGCCAAAGTCATCTGTCCCCTATTGGTACGTCCCAGCAGTCGGTCGTTGGCATCGAAGACATCGTCGCTAGAGAGGTAGAGCAGCGAGCTGAGGCCCCCACCGCTGATGTCGTTGGCTCCCACGTTGGCAACAGTCCACTGGAATGTGGTTGTTCTTCCGCTGACCACAGTGTCGGGTGTCGGTATACGCGACACCACCAAGTCGCCTGGCGGCGGCAACGTGATGTTGATGGGCACCGCCACGACATTATTATCCTGTACAGTCTCATAGAAGCCCAGCTGTGCATTGGCTTGTACCACCAGATATCTTGAACCTTGGTTGGGCACCGGCACTGTCACACTGATTGTGTCGCGGTAGCTCTCGCCAGCACCCAAGGCCATTTCTTTGGCATTGAGCGTCAGCTGTTGGCTGGTGCTGTTGAGCGTGGTGGTATACGACATGGACACCCTATCGGCCCACCGTTGTTCTGTCACAGGGGTGGCACTGACATTGGTCACCGTGTAGGCCATTTGGAACGGCTGGCCGCTCACCACATCGCCTAGCACGGCCACATCGCTCACTTGCAGGTCTGGCGTAGGCACGGCATTGACGGTGATGGGGATTGTCAGCTGGTTGTTCGCCACATTGATGTCAGGATTATTCCTGTTGTGGTCGCAGATACCCACTAGGTAGAGCGTGTTGGGCGACCCGAACGGAATAGTCAATCCGAAGCTCACCTGATAGCTCTCGCCCGGCAAGAGGACTGTCGTGTGGCTTTGTTCCACATGCATGGTATTGGCTTGGATAGCCCCATTCTGTGTCAAGTATAGCCGGTCGACCCATTGCCTTGCCGAAGTAGGCACCGCGGTGGGGTTAGTGACTGTCATGGTGTAGGTGACACGCTGGCCCCAATCCACCGTGGCAGGCCCGCTGATGGAGTCTATTGTCAGGTCGAGCGGATAAAGCTGCACAAAGGTCAGTGCGCTGCGCACGGTGTTGTTGTTCTCACCGGTATGCTCGTAGAACGCATTGGCATAGTCAGTCACGGCATAGAAATAGTAGAATCCTGCGGTGACATTGGTGGGAATCATGCCCGTAGCCATATTGGGCATAGTGTCGCCCACACCCATGTCGACGGTCTGCTGCAGGCTGGCCACCTCTATCATGGGCGCACTGCCAAAGGTAGACCCCAACGACATAAACACTTTCGTTGTCAGACTGCCACGGGCATCTGCGATACCTTGGTTGATAAGGTCATAGCGGAACGACACCGTCTGTCCGACGCTCAATGTGTCGGGCACTTCCAAATGGCGCACTATCAGGTCGGGATATGGACTCAGGTGCACATACATAGCAGTGCTGGCATGAGTCACGTTGTTTCCCTCGTTCGATTCACAAATCTTATTGGCCGGGTCTATCACCAGATGCAGGTAGTAATTGCCCTGGGTGCCGTTAGGCAGGGTGATGTCCTTGGTGAGAATCATGCTGCTGTCGGCAGCCAAGTGCATCCACTCCTTGCTGTCCATCACACGGTTAGCCGCTGAGGCAGCATAGCTGATGCTGCTGGTGCTGACATACATGGCCAGTGCCACCGAGTCATCGAGCGGCACAGTCCCGATGTTGCTGAGGTGGATGGTTACCGGCATCGTGGTACCGCTCCAGCCTGTGTCGGCGTAGCCGATGGCAGTTGCCGTCAGGTCGGTGCGGGTCACCGTATAGGCTGTCGTTTTGGTGTTGTTGCTTTCGTTACTTTCTCGTAGCTGGTTATCATAGTCCACCTGTATGGTGAGCTCTCCTTGGGTGGTGCTGACGCAAGGCTGCTTGAGGAGGCGGGTAACCAAAAGGCTGTCGCCAGGAGCAAGGTTGCATTGTATACCCATCCCCGTCCAGCTATCGCCAGCATTAAAACGTGTCTGCACATATACGTTGGACATTCCCTGTCCAATATTCTTTATGTATGCCCGTACATGCAACGTGTCGCCCACCGACCTACTGTGCTCGAACTGAACACTGGAGACCACCAAGTCGGGCAACACTATCTGTGCTGGTGCCGTGCTGGCGCGCTCATTGTTGTCCTCGTTGGTGTACTCAAAAATGTTGTCCTGGCAGTCGGTCCGCACTATCAGGTAGTACGCACCCGACAAGGTGGCCGGTATCGTGATGGTACCTGTTGCCGTATAGCTGCTGTCGATGCCTATGACACCGTTGTGTTCCACATACTTGAGGAAGATGGCTGTGGAGGCATTGTACACCGGTGTGGTCGAGAGGTATAGCGCGTCGCGCCATCTGGACAGCTCTGTTGCCGAGGCTCCTACGTTCTGCACGGTCCAGCTGACAGGATAGCTGCAACGCGGCGACACAATGGTGGGCATCGTTACGTCTGTCACTGTCAGGTCCGCCAGGGGCGACATCACGATATCAATTGTCTGTTGAGAAACAACTTCATTGTTGGTTTCGTAGATGCTTTCATAGACGGCATCGTTGGCATCGGTAACCACAAAGATGTTGTAGGTGCCTGCATACTGGATGGGTATATGCACCGTGGCCGATGCCGAGTAGGAGCTATCCGTTTCTAGCGGTGTCCCCAACACATCGGGGATTGTGACCCAGCTGCCACTGTGGGTGCCGCTTGGGCCTGGCAGATATTCCCTGCGCACCGTGTCGAATCCGGCATAGTGTGGTACTGTGGCCAGAAGCTGTGCCTCGGCTAGGTTGAGTTCGTTACCCATCTGAATGTATACCTTGTCGACCCACCTGGGTGAGGCCACTGCCTGACCGGCATTGGTGACAGTCCACCCCACGGTAATGTCGGAGTTGGAGAAAGCGTTAATCGGATGAGAGATATGCGTCACCTGCAAATCGGGTGATGGCGGAGGAAGTATGTTGATTACCTTGTAGAAGAAATTGTCGGCATCGTTGGTCTCTTCCACCGTTTGGCCACCGCGTGTGGTGCCGGAGAGATACGGATAAGGATTGCCCGTGACGGAAGGCGTATAGGGGTCAGGGGGACCCGTCAGGCCGTGGGCAATATAATTGAGGTCTCGCACCGCATAGAGGTCGGTCATCACAAAGAGATAGTAGCCTCCGATGTAGTCTTCGGGTATTGTCACCGTCACCGTGTTGGTGTACGACTCGCCAGCACCCAGCGAAGTGAGGTTAGGCACCTGCGCCAGCAACACCTCGTCCACATCGTACCAGAAGCCGCCACCAACACCGTCCACGCCCGAAATCCAAATGTAGTCACTCCAGGTGGTTCCTGCGGGTGTGGGGCCTTCGCCGTCGTTCTGCACCGTCCAAGTGACCGTCATAGGCTGGTTGGCAACAGGGCTGGAGCAGGTAACTTGCGTGACATGCAGGTCGGGGTATGGGTTGACACGGAACGTTTGCACAGGACTGATGCGGTTGATACACTCGTTCCACGCCACCACTTTCCAATGGTAGTAGGCTCCGCGTTCATAGTTGGGCAGTATATAGTTGCCCAGTGTGGAGGTAACAAGGCCTGACACGCTGGGTGTGGTGGGCTCAACGTCTCCTTTCCAAAGATAGAAGTCGTAGGAGGTGGCTTCGGGCAGTGCAGACCAGGAGAAGGTGACTTGCGAGTTATAGACTATGGAACTGTCGGCAGGCAGAAATGAGGTGAACCCCGATAGAGGAGTTAGGGTCGAGGAGTCGCACAGCGTGGTGATGGTCAGCTGCGGCGAGCGAATGCTGTACTCGTCCCCGCAGTTGGCTCGCACAAAGCAGGTGTAGCTCCTGTTCAGACTCAGCCCCGTCACGGTCACGGTGGTGTCGGTGAGCGTGATATTGCTGTCCAAGGTACCGTCGGCACTTTGGATGGTAAAGAGCCACCCGCTCTCGCTACCCTGTGGCGACCATGCAAAGGTGGCCGTGGTGCCTGTGACCGCCAAGCTGCGCAGGTTCAACGGCGACGGACAGGTGACACTGGCATTGGTTTCGTAGGCTCCCAGGTCGATATTATTTCCTATGATACGTGCGTTGCCGTCGTAATCTAGCGACAGATGGCTGTATGTGCTGTCGCCATAGTCGAGACAGTGCGATGCAGGATGCAGGCGGTAGTTGTTTTGGTTGGGGTCGATAAAGCGCACATAGTTGTCCATGCCGCTGGTACCGTCGTTGGTGGGGGCTAGGTCCAGTATGTTGGTGCCGCCGGCATAGCCGCCTTCCACTGCCGAGCTGTAGACATAAAGGGAACCGCTAAGGTTATTGGCCAGATAGTTCACCTTGTTGCCCCAGACGATGGAATTGTAAATATTACCCGAGTAGCTGTATATTCCTCCATGGCCCGAGGAGGCGGTGTTGCCCGCCACAACGCAGTTATATAGGTTGGAATAGCTGAGGTAAGCGCCAGCATAGAGGTATGCCTGATTGTGGCTGACGACGGTGTTGTAGGCTGCGCCATCGGTCAGGTAGATACCGCCACTGTAGTAGCTGCTGTTGCCATACAGTTGACAGTTGGTGACAACGGCATTGTTGACATACATGCCGCCGCCATACAAGTACACCGTGTAGCCGCTGGGACGCATGCTCTGGTAGCTGTTGTTGCGTACCACACAATGGTCAAAGAGTGTGTCGCTGCTGGACGATCCGGCAGCATACACGCCGATGCCATAGTATGTGTTACTATTGGTTATTAGGGTAATGTTGTTCTGCACCGTGCAGTTACGCAGTTGACCTCCATGGCGAAGTGATACGCCTGCACCCGATTGATTGGTCACCAGTCCGTTTTGGATGACAAAGCCGTCAACCACAGTAAGGGTATTGAAGTTGACTGACTGATTCAGCACTCGGTGGGCATGCTGTCCGTCCAGTATGGTGGCATGGGCGGCGAGGTCGCGCTGCGCGAGGTCGTAGGTGGGGGGTTCGTTGCCTACGAAGCCACCATACAGGTTCACTCCCTCACGGAGTGCGAAGGCACCGGACGAGGCGGTGTCGCCATGGTAGATGCCTTCGGCCACCCAGATGCACGGATGTCCGCTCATGATGGAGTAGGTGACAGCATCGCCTATATTGTCCATGGCGTTGGCCCACGAGGTGCCGTCACGCAGTCCCGCACCGGTAGGGGTGACATAGATAATGCTGTCGGCATAGACGGGCAGCACTATGCCGCTGTAGGGCGACTCATAGCAGCCGATGTCGATGCCGCCACCATGCATACGCGGATTGCCCGCCAGGTCGGTAGTGGAAGTGTAAGAGGAGTTTGCTTCCACCAATCCTCTATCGATCAGGATGGAGCCTTGCTGCACGGTCCAGTCGCATCCATTGGCATATTCGTGCCCTGCGCCATAGGCTGGTTGGACGAATTGGGGACTGGTAAAAGCCCCTGTATTATTGGGATTGAGGATGATGCAACCATTGGAGCCGCCTTGGGGTAGGTCTGACTCGAAGGCACAGTTATAGTAGCCACCCGAGTTGGAGTTGACTTGCATCAATGAGCTGGGGCTGCTTTGGCTGCGGTTGCCCCAGAACAGGGTGTTGACTACCGTAGCATATGAAGTACTATAGTTGAGCGTGGACGAATTGGTGGTTAGGTTGGCAACCACATGGCAGTTGTATACGGTGCCGGTGTTGTATATGCCGCCATAGTTCTGCGCTGTATTGTTGGCCACCAAACAGTTGGACAGCGTTCCTGAGTTACGGATTCCGCCATAGTAGTAGGCTTGGTTGGCCGATATGGTGCAGTGGCTTACGGTGCCATAGTTGTACACACCGCCGCCGTAGGAGGCGCTGTCGTCCGTAACCAGACAGTTGCGCACACTTCCATAGTCGTTGTACACGCCGCCGCCGTAGGAGGCGCGGCAGTGGGTGACGGTGCTGTGGGACAGGATGCCCCCTTGCCGTAGGTAGGCACCACCGCCAATATCGCCACCTGCCTGTCCGTTTGTAAGGGTGAATCCATCCCAGATGGCACTGTCGGCTGTGAAAACATAGGGTTGGTTCAGCACGCGGCGCATCCCCTGCCCATCCAGCACTGTAGGATGCGATGCATAGTCACGTGTTGCCAGATCGAAGGTGGCAGGCTCGTTGCCTTGCAGGCCTCCATACACATCCACACCTGCCAACAGTACAAATGCGCTGGTGGCTGTGGTATCGCCATAATAGGTGCCTTCGGTCACCCACACTTGGGGTCGCACGTTGAACCTTTGGTGGATGCTACTGGCTGTGGACACCGCCCAACAGAGGTTGGGCGTGGCATTGGCCCACGACGAGCCGTCCATCTCGCCCGCACCAGTGGTGGTCACATAGAATCGCTCCTGCTGCTGCAGAGGTGTGCTGAATCGAACCACTCTCCATGCCGACGTGTCGCCCACACCGCAGATGGTTCTTGCCCGCAACTCGTAGGTGGTGTTCTGCAGCAGTCCGGGGATGGTGACGAATTGAGAATTGAGAGGTGAGAATTGAGAATTGAGGTCGATATAGTCGCTGCTGCCCTCGGTACGATACTGCACCTGCAAAGGTCCCATGGTCACCAATCGGTAGGTGGCGGAGGCGGGAGTGATGCTCTCAGCTATGACATTGGGGGCCGGGCAGCTCACCGCGGCGCAGTTGGACGGGAACAGGATGTTGGGCCTATAGTTGGTGCGGCTGAATGAATAGCCCGCGCCGATGGTATATGGAGAGTTATCGGTATAGGCGTACACCGACTTGTACCCATCGGTCTGGTGTGTGGCAAATCGGTTGCCCGACGATGTGTAGCTGCCTGTGCTGTCGATGACGGCAATGACCAAATTGCGTATGCCACTATATAAGAAAGTATGCTGCAGCGGGATGGCAAACCAAGTACTGTCGGAGTTAAATGTCACAGTTCCCGCAAACACCCGTGTCAAGGTGTTTCCTGGCACTCCACTGCTGGGCAGTTCGGCAAGGTCGGTTTCGCCTATGTAGATCTGTATCTTCCTGGTCTCGTTGGAGCTGAAGATGTACTGCCAACGGAGGGTGTCGATGTCCATCGCCCAATTGCCCAGTTCGCCTGCTTCAATCAGCGACTGGGTGTAGCTGTAGCGATAGTAGGCCTGCAGGGGCAGATGGTTGCCTTCGGTGGTGACATAGTTGGTTGGGTCGCCCAGTGTGGTACCGTGGCTGCCGGTGCCGCAGGAGGTACTGAATGCCACCGTGTCGGAATAGATGCTGTAGGCGTTGCCGCAGACGCTCTTGGCGCGCAGCAGGTAGCGGCTGTCGGTCGCCAGGGGCATGAGGACGGTCTGGTTGCCCACCACCGTAACGCTCGTCCACAGCGGGCTGGCTGCCGAACTGTCGACGAGGGCGTATTCCAGCACTACGGTGTCACGCTCGCTCACCCAGCTTGCCAAGGCTGAGAAGCTGTTTACTTGGCTCACCCGCAGCTGCACGGGCCGCAGGCAGTAGCGCTCGCCGTGGTACTCATAGCAGCCCATGTCGGGGGCGGTGCCGTAGGGGCGCAGCTGGCCGCTGAGGTCGTAGGGACTTGCGGCAGTGGCGGTACCCATGTCGATGCAGGCAGAGCCTTCCATCAGGCGGTAGTTGTGGTCGTCGGGACTGGCAAAACGCACATACAGGCTGTCGCCAGAGGACCCTGATGTGGGTGCCGACGTGCTTGCATGGGCCAGCAGCAGCACGGTGCTGTCGCCAACGAGGGCCACATCGGCAGCACTATAGGTTATGTTGGTGCCATACACGTATGCCTCATCGGCAGAACCACTGGTGGGACGGTTGCCCCAGACGATGGTGTTGGTCATCGTACCATAGTAGGTATATAATCCGGCATAATAGCTAGACTGGTTGCCCACGATGTCGCAATGGTCTATATGGGAATAATATGCATATACGCCACCTGCCCAGTAAGAGCTATTGTCGTATAGTAGGCAGTTGCTGAGTGAGCCATACCGGATATAGGCTCCGCCGCCATAGTTGTCGGTTGACGTGCAATTGCGTATCACACAGCGGTTGAGGTCGAGATAGTAGCCATACACGCCACCGCCATTGTACTGGGTGTGGCCGTTCTGGATGGTGACACCGTCAAGCACCGCATTGCGCCCTCGGGAGGTGGAGGTGCCGAGGTTCACCACCTGGCGTAGGCCGCCACCGTCGAGGATGGTGCGATGTGCCGTAAGGTCGCGTTGGTTCATGTCGAAATTCTCAGATTCGTTGCCCATGAGACCGCCATACAGGCGTACGCCCGGGACCATGGCTATGGCATAGCTGCCTGTGGTGTCGCCATAGTAGGTGCCTTCTGCTACCCAGATATCGCACAAAGTGCCGTACACGGTATAAGCAGCATCAGCCATACGCAGGGCTTCGTTAAGGTCGTCCTTGGCATTGCTCCAGCTGGTGCCGGAACCGTCGCCGCTGGCAAGGGGTTTCACGTACAGCCGCTGCACGTTGTAGGGCGGGGTGGTGAAGGTGCGACTCAGCCATCGGCTGCTGTCGCCAGCACCGCAAATGTTGCGCACCCGCACCTCATATTCTCTATAGGGCAGTAGCCCTGTCAATGTGGTGGTGCCCACTCCGGGGCTACTGATGACGGTGCTGCCGGAAGATGCGGCTGTGAAGGTGCTGGCACCTGCTTGGCGATATTCCACCTCCGCTGTGCCACTGACTATCCAGTCTACCTGGGCGGTGGTGACATCGGCATGAACGGTATAAACAGGAGGAGGACAAGCCGCCGTGTCGCATTGGCCCGGCAGGTAGAGGACGTTGCAGTAGCTGCCCATATTGAGCGTTACATTGCTGAAATTGACATAGCTGCCGTCGCGATAGTAGTAGAGCGAACGGTTGGGGGCCGAGAATGTGAGGAACTTGTTGGCACTGTACTGGTATGAGCCTGTTGAGTCTATCACCGCCAGCACAAGGTTGTCGGTTCCATTGTAGTAGAAGGGTGTCTGCAGCTGGATGTTGTTCATCCGAGGCGTGTTGCTGAAGGTGTATTCGCCGTTGTACACCAGGGTCAGTTGGCTCTCCGGTATCACTGCCGACGAACTGCTGAAGGCATCCATCGACGTGTGTCCTAAGAAAATCTTCAATCGCCGTGTGGTAGGATTGGTGTAGGTATAGAAGAAGTTGAGTTGGTCAATGTCCGTCGCTCCGCCTATCTCTGATGCAAGATAGATCTGCTGCGTGGCAGAATAGTTATAAAAGGTCTGTGTAGGGAAATAGTTACCCTGATTGTTGATATTGGCTGTGCTGTCACCAATCATGACATACCCCACATGGTCAGGGCAGGAGGTGGTGAAGGTCAACTCGTAGGCTTCGCTCACACCACCGGAGCAGACTGTATGCAGCCGCACCACATATTCCGTCAGCGCGGCAAGTCCCCCGAGGGCCACATGGCAGAAGCGGACGCTGCCTGTGGTGTCGCCTAGGGCTTCTGCATCCACTGCAATGGAGTCCCAGGTGCTGCTGCCTTGCGGAGCATAGTACAGCATATAGTTCGCACGAGGCGCACGCCATTCCACTTGGGCAGAATAGCTCGTCACCTCGCTCACCTGAGCTGACGTTACGGCACTGCATATACTCTCTCCCTGCCACTCGTAGCATCCTATGTCAGCGGCAGTACCATACACACGCGGGTGGCCTGCCAGGTCGGTCGACATCGTAGTCGTGCCCCCGGCGGCATCGATACATGCCGAACCCTCGTTGAGGCGGAAGTCGTAGGCGGCATCGGCAAACATGGGATATTGTGCCGAAAGACTGGAGCCTTCATTCTGATCCGAAAGGTTGACGTTGCCTGTGCCGCTATAGCCACCCTGGATGGCGCTGTGGTCGGCCACGAGCATACCCGTCATCTGGTAGCCGCTGCCACTATTGCCGCCACGGGTATTGCCCCACACGATGGTGTTCTGCAGCCGGCTATAGGAGTTGTTGTTGTAGCTGCTTCCAGCCACCGCATGGTAATATTGGCTGTTGTTGGCCACCACGTCGCAGTGGTTCAGCACACTGCTGTCGCTCAGCGTCACCACGTTGCCGTATGCCGAATTGCGGGCTATCAGGCAGTTCTCGGCACGTGCGTTGATAAGTTCCACGACGGAAGAGTTGTTGCAAGTATTGTCCACTATCGTGCAGTTGAGCAGCGATGCCGGCTTGTTGGGGCCATTTGTGTTGCATTGGACCCGCACCAACGAGTTCGACGAGGTGTTGCCCGTGATGGTGCAGTTACGCAGCTGAGCATTGTCGCTCAGGCTTGCCACCCTGTAGGTGCCACCTGTGAAGGTGAATCCATCTACCCACGCCATCGTGCTGTCGGTAAAGGTATAATAATGATACACTATTAAATCGTTGCCATTATTCACTAAGGTGGGGTGTGCGGCTAGGTCTCGTTGGCTCATATCATAGCCAGCCGCCTCGTTGCCCACCAAGCCGCCATAGACATGCAACCCTGGAATCAAATGTATGTAGCTGTTATCATAATAGCCTCCTGCCACCCACACTTCGGGTGTCACGCCATATTGTTCTCGTAGCAACAAGGCTCGATTTGCGCCTGCTGTGAGGGTTGCAAAAGCATCGTTCCAGCTAGAACCATTGTTGGCATAATCGTCACCCATGGTGCTTACATATATAATAGGTGTCCACATGGCATGGGTGGTACACCAACCGTCATTCCAACCACCGGTGTCGGTACCACAGAGCGAGGCCACACTCAGCCTATATTGCGTCATGGGCTGCAGCGACGAGAACGTGTAGAACGTGTCGGTGGTCGTGGCTGTGGCAAGAGGCAAATCTTCGTTGTTGTAGAGCTTCAGCACATAACTGGCCGCTCCTGTCGAAAGCCACACAAAGGTGGCATGAGATGTGTCAACATGACTCACACCCACCCACTCCGGATAGGGACAGGGAGTGCAGTTGTTCATCACTGTGCCTATGGTATCGCCATCGTAATAACTATTATTGTTGCCGCTGGCCAGCACTCGACCACTGATGTCAGAAATCTCAAAATAGTCATCATAGTCATAGTTTGCCTGACGCCATACCAGCGTCACACTATCGTGACACATAGGCACATTGATGGTTGCAAATCCACCTTCTTCCATGGTCACAAAATCCATCAAACTGCCGCGCTGATATAGCTCTATTCCATTGCCCTGCCATCCGTTCCAGTTGTAGTTTCCTACCTCAAAGGTCAGGTCGCACGTATTCACTCCACACAAGGTGGCAAAATGCCCCATTCGCGGCATGCTGGTCTCGCCCACGCACACGGCGGTGACATACACATCGTACCAATGTGCCGAGTCCAACCCCGTCAACGTCACTGTTGGCGTGGTTACCGAAAGCACTGTACCACTGCCAGGGGTGAAACCTGCCGCGCCATACTCTACCTGCCACGAGCCGTTGCCACCAACCCATGCCAACTGCAACAGGTCATGACTGCGCGTTACTACGTGCAAACCACTCGGTCGCGGACAAGTGGGACACTGGTGCATCAACACGGCGATGGTGTCGCCGGTGGTGTAGCTTGATGCATCGGCCACTGCCAGCAATGTGTCGCCATCCTCATTGGTCACCACGAAGGAAACTTCGTCATCGTACCAACCCGCCGACCACACAAATACAAGTGTGTCTGAGCATACCGCCACCTGGGTCTCGCCTGTCGACCCACTTTCGAGGGCTACATCCCCTCGCAATATATTATCTTGGTAAACATACAGATGGCCGTTATTCCAGCCGTCGCCATAGCTGTCATGCATCTCAATTAGTAAATGGCATGATGGTGCTTCCCCTACACACTGCGCCACCGCACTACCACCTGACGCTATCATTGTAATGCATATCAGCAAAAATAATAGTTTTTTCATAAAAATATTTATTTTAGTCAATTTATCAATAGCTTGCCTAAAAGGAAAGACACTAAACATCAATGTATTATCAACAACAATATGTTAATTTCTTCCCTTTGTCGACACGGCAAATATAAATATTTTTTCTTATATCACAATTTTTTTTTAGAACAACTGCATATTTGCTTCACGAAGCACCATTCGAATTGAGAATTGAGAGTTGAGAGTTGAGAGTTGAGAGTTGAGAATTTTTTTATAAGTAAAAGGAAACGGTCGGGGCACCGAGGGTGCACCGACCGTATTGTTAGCTGTTTATGGCCAAAGGGGTTGCTTAATACTGTTCCTTTTCGTTGGGGAAGTCGTGATTTTTGACATCGCTGATATACTGACGGACAGCATTGCTGATGTCGGACCCAAAACTACCATAGGTACGCAGGTAGCGGGGCTTGAACTGCTGGGTAATGCCCAACATGTCTTGCAAAACAAGTACCTGACCATCGGTACCGGAGCCGGCTCCGATGCCGATGGTGGGTATCTTGAGCTGAGAGGTTACCTGGGCAGCCAGCTTGGCGGGGATTTTCTCAAGGACCAGGCTGAAGCAGCCGGCCTGTTCCAACACATGGGCGTTGTGGATGAGCTGGTTGGCCTCGTCCTCCTGCGTGGCACGGACGGCATAGGTGCCGAATTTGTTGATGCTCTGGGGGGTGAGTCCTAGGTGGCCCATGACGGGGATGCCGGCAGTGAGGATACGGGTGACGGATTCGAGGACTTCCTCGCCGCCTTCGAGCTTGACGGCATCGGCCCCGGTCTCCTTCATGATACGGATGGCAGAGGCCAAGGCCTGCTTGGAGTTGCCTTGATAGGTACCAAAGGGCATGTCCACCACCAGGAGCGCACGTTTGACGGCACGTTTGACGGAGGAGGCATAGACGATCATCTCGTCGAGGGTGATGGGCAGGGTGGTGTCGTGCCCTTCCATGACGTTGGCGGCAGAGTCGCCCACGAGGATAACGTCTATCTTGGTGGCATCCAACAGTTTTGCCATAGAATAATCATAAGCAGTCAGCATGGCTATCTTTTCGCCATTCTGCTTCATGCGCTGTAGCACATGGGTGGTGACCTTGGTCACGTCGGTCTGTAAATAAGCCATATTTAAGAATTGAGATTTGAGAATTGTGATTTGAGAATTGAGATTTGAGATTTTAGAGTTGAGAGTTGAGGGTTGAGAGTTGAGAGTTGAGAATGGTCTCCACGGATCTCTCGTATTTTCACGTATTTTTATCCTCGTGATACGTGTGATACGTGGAATTGGTTCCGCTGTCTAATCACTTTTAGTTTTTAGTTTTTACTTTATAGTCTACAAAAGGGTTTTTACTTTTTACTTTTTAGTTTATTATTCTAACTCTTCGTCGCCATCATTGCGGAAGGTATTGTTGGCTTCCTCGCCAAGCTTTTCTTCCTCAGCTTCTATGATACGGAGCATCGAGCGGAAGGCCTTCCTAAAGTCGTACTCTCCTTTATTATTGATACGAAAAGGTTTGTAGTATTTTTCTTCACCTCCTATTAATATAGTTACCGCACCTTGCTCTGTAGGCGAATCAGCAGGATAGAGATACTTGGACACTTCGTCCTCCTTGATGCGTTTGGCAAGGAATATGGTGTCGAACATGGTGGGATTGATAGTACCCTGTATCATAAGCACTGGGCCACCTTTTATCTTCTTGGTTGGCAAGGACTTGAATTCCGGACCTTTGGAGGTATATTTCTTGCCGAAAACTCGCAATCCAGACTCTACCTGCTCTTCCGTAACGGGGAAACGGACATAAATAGAATCGGTCATGTACTGGCACTCATCGGGTTTGCGGTTGAAACTGGAATGCAGCACCACATACCCCACCGGCAGTATGATCTGACGGTGATGGGGAACTAGAAAATAACGGTCCACCATTTGCTTATAGTCCAAATGCTCCTCTATGCTCAACTGTACTGGTGGCGGGCAGGAGTCTTTGGTGTTTTGGACGGAATAGATAGAACCTTTCTTGAGGATGACCTGGGTGTAATAGGCCCGTATATTGCTGTCCTGGGCTGGCAGGAAACAGCCGCTGTTGCCGCCCAGGCATTCAATGGGGTTGTCACGGAAGGTTACCAGCAACGAATTGGAGAGCTGGATATTGGGCATGAGTATCTTTCGGCTTTCCGGCAGGTCGGCACAGTCGTATACCTCCCTACTGGTGGGCACTTCGAAACGCACCAGTTCCACGGTGTCGCCATGACAACTGCAGTGGATGGGGTTGTAGGCGTAGCGCACCGGCATCACTTCGCGACCACGCATGGTGAAGTAGCGGTAGACCGATTCGACGCGTGCACGCATAATGTCGGCGTTGTACGCATCGCCATACGCTTCGATGGTCATGGTGTAAAGCCTCGGGTTCTGGCGATCAAAGGCTATCATGTAAGCCGAATCCAACAAATCCAAATCCACCTCTCGATAGGCACTGTCGCCCTCGTCGAAGAACAACTGCAAACAGAAAACCTCCGGGTTGTTCCAAGCCTTAGCCAGGTCTTTGGGCCTGATGGGCTTTTCAGAAGGAATATGCAATCCTGATGTTTGAGCCACTGCTGCCATGGTGACAGTGAGTGCCAGTAGGGCAAGGATGGTCTTTTTCATATGAATTGAGAATTGAGAGTTGAGAGTTGAGAGTTGAGAGTTGAGAGTTAAGAGTTGAGAGTTGAGAGTTGAGAGTTGAGAATGGTCTCCACGGATCTCTCGTATTTTCACGTATTTTTATCCTCGTGATACGTGTGATACGTGGAATTAGTTCCGCTGTCTAATCTCTTTTAGTTTTTAGTTTTTACTTTTTAGTTTTTATAAGAGGTTATCTTTAGTTCTTTTCGTGTTTTTAGATGTCCCCTTTATAAGTTTCTATTTGCTGCCTTTGATCAGTTGCGATATGACCTCTTCTGTCGTTATGCCCTCGGCCTCGGCAAAGTAGTTGCGCACGATACGGTGGCGCAGCACTTCTTCGGCCACGGCCTGCACGTCTTCGATATCGGGAGAATACTTACCCTGCATAGCAGCATGCGTTTTGGCTCCCATCACCAGATACTGCGAGGCACGAGGGCCTGCCCCCCACGAAAGGTACTTCGTGGCCAACTGTGAACCACCCGTACCGGGACGGGTGGAGGAGGACAGCCGCACCGCATATTGACAGACATTGTCGGAAACAGGCATCCGCCTGATGACACTCTGGTAACTCAGGATTTGGTCAGCGGATAGAACCACATTAACTGTTTGATTACTATCTACTGTTGTGCCTTTGACAATATCTACCTCTTCTTCGAAAGAGGGATAGTCCATACGGATATTCAGCATAAAACGGTCCAACTGGGCCTCGGGCAGGGGATAGGTACCCTCTTGCTCGATGGGGTTCTGGGTGGCCAGCACGAAAAAGGGCGCTGCTAAGGTGTAACTCTTGCCCGACACCGTTACCGACTTCTCTTGCATGGCTTCCAGGAGGGCTGCCTGCGTTTTGGGCGGCGTACGGTTGATTTCATCGGCCAGCACAATATTGGCAAAGACGGGACCTTTGATGAATTGGAAATGACGGTTTTCGTCTAAGATTTCGGAACCCGTGATGTCGCTGGGCATCAAGTCGGGGGTGAACTGTATGCGACTGAAGGTAAGGCCCAAAGCACGTGAAAGTGTATTCACCATCAAGGTTTTGGCCAAACCAGGCACACCCACCAGCAGGCAGTGCCCACCGGTGAAGATGGAAAGCAGCAAACTGTCGACAGCCTTGTCCTGCCCGACAATTACTTTCCCTATCTCGCTCTTTAACAAACGATACTGCTGTACAAAAGAGTCTATTAATTCGGAATCAGACATGATTGGAGAATTGAGAATTTTTTTTAAGTAAAAGGCCGTTAGATTTGAGAATTGAGATTTGAGAATTGTGATTTTAGAGTTGAGAGTTGAGAGTTGAGAGTTGAGAGTTGAGAATGGTCTCCACGGATCTCTCGTATTTTCACGTATTTTTATCCTCGTGATACATGGAAAAGTAAAAGGTAAAAACTAAAAACTAAAAAGTTTATTGGCATTTTGAAAAGTAAAACAACTCTAAACCCTCAACTCTCAACTCTCAACGGCCTCACCCATCCTTTTTTGTTTTTACTTTATAGTTTATTATTACTTGGGCCAGTTGACTTTGAAATTAGGACAATCCTTATACTCGTCAGAAATACGGATGTAGGTGGTCCTGGTCATACGGTTGGCCCATTCAACCAGTTTCTCCGATTTGGCATTCTGCAGGCAAGCATTATAGATTCTGTCATAGTCATCAACCAGATTAGCCTTGTGCTCAGGAATCTTCTTGTTGAGTTTTATCAAACAGTAGGCACTTTTATTCTCGGTGGTGAGAATTGCCGTGGCATTAGATATCTCATTCTCTTGCATACCCACAATGCCGATGCCGGGATAGAGCTGGGAAAAAATCTCCTTTTCGAACAGTGTGCCGCCAGTGGAGGGGTTGGTGACTGTCCCGCCCTGGGCCTTGCTCACACCGTCGCTATATTTCTGTGCGGCGGCTTCAAAAGTGATGCTGCCTTTGCGGATTTCGTCTGCCAGGCTGTCCAGCGTGATTCGCGCTTTGAGCAAATCCTCCGAAGAGGTTTTGGGCTGCAGCAAAATATGGCGCACATTGATGGAATTGCCTCTACGCTCAATCAGCTGGAGAATGTGGAAACCATACTCCGTTTCAACAATGGGAGACACCTCGCCAGGCTTGAGGGCAAAGGCGGCCGTTTCAAACTCCTTGACCATGTCGCCACGGCTGAAGAACCCCAACTCACCACCTTTGGAGGCCGACCCGGGGTCCTGAGAGTAGAGCTTGGCCAACATACTGAATTTCTCTCCTTTGACAATACGTTCGCGCAACTCTGCCAGCTCGCCCCGCACACGGTCGCGCTCCTCCTCGCTGATAACGGGTTCTATCACAATCTCAGACACCTCATACTGAGTAGGAATCAGCGGAAGACTGTCTTGACTGATTTTAGCGTAGTATTCGCGCACCTCAGCAGGGGTCACCTTAACATTCTCTGTCAGCTGATACTCTACTTTTTGACTCAGTATACGGTCGTGCAGAAGGTCGAAGTATTGGTCATGCAGTTCGTCGTAGCTATACTGGAAGGTCTCGCGAAGTTTGTCTTTGCCTCCGGCCTGACGGATAGCGGCCTTCAGGTAGTACTGCACCTGCTCCTCCACCTGATCGTCGGTGACCTCCACACTATCCACCATACCTTTGTGTACCAACAATTTGTTGATAAGCATACTCTCAAGCAGTTGGCAGCGTTCGGCATACGCGTTCTCCATACCCTGACGGAGACGCACCTGGACATAGGCCTGCTCGATGTCGGAATTTTTAACAATGGTCTGTCCCACCACAGCGACAATACCGTCTACAACTTGTCGCGGTTGGTTTTGTGCCAAAACAAACAAGGGCAGCATCGCCAGCAACATCACAAAGCTTTTCTTCATATACATTATATTAATCCATGTATTATTCAATTGACAAATGCCTCCCTCCCCTAGGCCGAAAGTGCTAGGAGTGGGAGTCCACTATCAATAGACTATCTTATTCAAAACATCCTGATGGACTTTCACATTATATTTCTTGCGCAGCATGGCGTTGTTTTGTTCTTCCAGGTAGTTTTGGTAGTCGTTGAGGTAGAAACCACGGGCCTCGTTGCGTGATTTCAATTCGGGGGGGGCAATCCGCTCCACCATCAGAATCTGATAGCTGCTGGAGTCTAAATTATGCACATAGGTTCCCGTCCTCCACTCCTGCTTGCTCAGCACCTCTTGGTTGCCTTTTTCGAGTATCATGGGAGAAGTGGAGACCGCATTCTCTTTCTTTGTGCGGATCTTTCCGGACATCTCATCAGCCATCTTCTCTCTGTCCCAGCCCTTTTTCAGTCCTTTGGCAACCACCTTTAGGGCCTTTTTCTTGGGCAGCAGCGTGCTGTCGGAGACGGTAATGGAGTTCACCACTGCGCGCTCATTCCAGAAATAAACGGCATCGGCAGAGTCGCCGAAATGATGTTGTTTGCTAGTCTCTTGATAGAAATTCTCAAATCCCAATGTATCTTTCAACGCTTTGGACCAGACCGTTAGGTCGTTGTAAGAAAAAATCATCAACCCGTGACGGTACTCATCAATCAACTCTCTAAACTCTTCGTTATCCTGCTCCAAACGGCTGTCGGCATATTCCAGCACCTTGGCATCGATGAATTCATGATAGCGGTCCACCACAAAGGAATCCAAATCGCAGATAAGGCGCACCTTTTTGTTCTTACGTATGTAGCGTGCGAAGGCACGGGAGTTATATTCCTTGTCGCCAATCTTAAACAGCGGACGCATGTCGGTAATCTGGTTGCTGTCGTAATGGAATATGGCGGAGAAGATAGAGTCAGTCACCAAGGCACGGACGGCATCCAAACTAGCAGCATAAGGGGCTTTCTTTTTCTTGGAAGTTTTGGTGGTGGTGTAGTCCACAAAGTTATATTTCTCTTTACACTGTTCGACAAAGATGTGCTGCGGCATGGTGGAGCGGTCTCCACGGGTCATACGGGACTTGTAGTAAGGCACCATGCTCTCAAAATCGGGCATCGTCTCCTGCTTGACCAGCTTGATGATATGCCAGCCGAAACGGCTATGGAAAGGCTCGGTGTACTCGCCAATTTTCAGTCCCTTGGCCACTTGTGCAACATAGTCGTAGGGCAGTTGGTTGGCTGCCAGCTCAGGCATAAGGCCACCATTGTGGGAGGTGGAATTGTCATGGCTATAGTTCTTGGCCACGACGCCGAAGTCGGTGCCTTGCTGCAACTGACGATAGGCCGAGTTGATTTTGCCCTTGGCACTGGGCTCTTTTTCAGAAATCCAGATGTGGGCCAGCTGCACTTTGCCGTAATATTCATAGCGGTCGAAAAGCTTGATGATATGGTAGCCAAAGCGAGTTCTAACAGGTTTGTGCACCTGACCCGGCTCCATGCCATAGGCTGCCGTCTCAAAAGGATATACCATGTCGAAAACAGTGAAGCAGCCTAGGTCGCCCTCGATAGGGCTGACCTCGTCGGCCTTCTGACGGACCAAAGGGTCGGCGTTAGTGGAACGCTGAAGTCTCATTTCCTGCTGGGCAACAGTATAGAAATCGGGGGCAGATAGTGCCTGGTTATACAACTCCATAGCATGCTGGTAGGCTTTTAGCGTGTCCTCGGGGAGAGAATTTTCGGGGCATGGCACCAAGATGTGGGCAGCATGCAGCACATAGTGGTTGCGCTCGTATGCCTCGCGCAGCAACATCTGCAAGGTGGCGGAGTCTATCAGATAGGGGGCCGCCAGCTCTTTGCGGTAAATGGCCAATTCTTTGACAAGGGACGACATAGTGTCCAAACCCATCGAATAAGCATCGGCCAATTTGGTTTGAAAATTCACATACAGATTGGCATAGTCGGCAATGGCCTTACGCTTCTCTGCAGTAGTGGTCAAGCTTTGCTCAGCATCCTTTCCGATTGAACGAAAGTATTCTTTCATAAACTGCGACTGACGGTAGGGCTTACCATTAATCTCAAAAACCACAGGGTCGGTACCCTGAGCCATAGTGCCTAACAATATGGTTGTAAATAGGAAGGTTACAAATAATTTTTTCATTAGAAAAAGTTTCTTATATTACTGATTTTCTTATTCCTAAAAACAATTATCTCGAATAGTTGGGGGCTTCGCGGGTGATGGCGATATCGTGGGGGTGACTCTCGGTGACACCGGCGGCGGTGATGCGGATGAACTTGGCCTTCTGAAGCGTGGGGATGTCTCGCGACCCTGTATAGCCCATGCCGGCCTTCAGGCCGCCAACCATCTGATAGAGCACCTCGCTCAGATTGCCTTTGTAAGGCACACGTCCTACCACGCCTTCGGGCACCAGCTTCTTGGCATCGGTTTCCTTGTCTTGGAAATAACGGTCTTTGGAGCCGCTCTGCATGGCCTCCAACGATCCCATTCCTCTATAGCTCTTAAACTTACGGCCCTCAAAGATAATGGTCTCACCCGGGGCCTCGTCCACACCGGCTATCAGCGAGCCTATCATCACGGAGCAGGCTCCTGCGGCCAGCGCCTTCACTATGTCGCCGCTGTAGCGTATACCGCCGTCGGCAATGATGGGTACGTCATAGCCCTTCTGCTTGAGGGCACCGACACACTCGCAAATGGCCGTGAGCTGTGGCACGCCGATGCCGGCAACGATACGCGTGGAGCAGATGCTTCCGGGTCCTATACCCACCTTGATGGCATCGGCCCCGGCCTCAGCCAGCATCAGGGCAGCCTCGCCGGTGGCTATATTGCCCACCACGACATCAAGGTCGGGATATTTGGTCTTGACCTGTTTCAGGGCTTCCACCACACGGATGCTGTGGCCGTGGGCGGTGTCGATGACGATGGCGTCGGCTCCGGCCTTTACCAAAGCGTCCACGCGGTCCATCATGTCCTCGGTGATACCCACTCCGGCAGCCACACAGAGGCGGCCGTCCTTGTCCTTGCAGGCCAGGGGGCGCTCCTTGGTCTTCATAATGTCGCGGTAGGTAATCAGGCCCATGAACTGGCCTTTCTCATTCACCACGGGCAGTTTCTCAATCTTATGCTGCTGCAGGATATCGGTGGCCTCGGCAAAAGTGGTGCCCACATGGGTCGTAATCAGTTTGGTAATCATGATCTCCGAGAGCGGCCGCTCCATGTTACGCTCAAAACGCAGGTCGCGGTTGGTCACCATGCCGATGAGCATACGGTCCTCGTCCACAATGGGTATGCCGCCGATGCCGTACTCCCGCATCAGCCGTTGGGCGTCCTTCACCTTGGCATCCTTGGTCAGGGTCACGGGGTCGATAATCATGCCATTCTCGGCACGCTTGACCTTGCGCACCTCGTTGGCCTGACGCTCGATGGACATATTCTTGTGCAGTACGCCGATACCACCCTCCTGGGCCATACCGATAGCCATGGCAGCCTCCGTCACCGTATCCATGGCGGCCGAAACAAGCGGCATATTGAGCTTGATGTTGCGGGAGAAACGGGTAGCTACAGTTACTTCGCGGGGAAGAATCTCTGAATAGGACGGCACCAACAGCACGTCGTCATAAGTAAGGCCTTCGCCAATGAATTTTGTGGTATCTGTGTACATAGTTATAAATTGTGTTTTATTTATCCGTTTAAAAAATTGTGCAAAGATACGTTTTTTTTACGACATAATGCCATTTTTTTTGGCCCCAACGCCCTTTTTAACTATTTTTCATCCAAAAACATGCCGCATCGACCCTTTTCAACACCTCTCTCCTACCCTTCCGAATAGCTTCCGCCCCCCCTCTACACCTACTCCACTACCTCCTCCCCACATGCCCAACCCCTCTCACCGCACATGCCCCACCACATCTCCAGTGCAGGCCACGCCCCCTCTACTTAACACATCCTGCATCCCCCTAGCGTACAGTCCATTTCTCCCTTGAACACGGCCCGCTCCCCTTACGTGCAATAACCACCCTCCTTTTAAGCACAGTCCACGCCTCCTTCGTGCACACCACACTCCTCATTCGAATACGGCCCACCCTCACTTTGAGCCCGACCCGCACCTCTTCAGCACATGGTTCACACCACCTTTTGAACATGCCCTGCCTCCTCACCCGTTATATCAAAAGACTAATAATCCTCCCCGACCAAGCCATGCCTAGAAACCCTCCATCAGAAAAAAAAGGCAACTTTTTTACCTACACTGCTTCTTCGGCTTTTATATTACATTTGTATTAGGTTTAGTTTAGATTTAGATGAGGAAATAAAACTAAACACAAAACATACTAATATAGGAGGATAAATGTGGGTTAAAATCACAGTATATCAACAAAATGAAAGTCGACAAAACACAGGATGGCTCCTCTGTGAACTACTGGGAAACCACGGAGGCTGAAAAAGGGAACGCTTACGAACCTCCGGATTTCAGAAAGAGGGGAGTCTATAAACCTTCGAGTATCAAAAAGGGGGAGTCGAGAAAACTCCGGGTATCGAAAAGAGGGAAGTCCATAAACCTTCGGGTATCAATAAGAGGGAAGTCGAGAAAACTCCGGGTATCGAAAAGAGGGAAGTCCATAAACCTCCGGGCATCGAAAAGAGGGAAGTCGAGATAACTCCAGGTATCGAAAAGAGGGGAGTCCATAAAACTCCGGGCATCGAAAAGGGGGAAGTGTAAAAACCTCTGTATATCAAAAAAATTATGTATATTTGCAGTTTGTAGTTGACAAAAACAAAACACATTATGTATAAGATTTCCAATATTTTATTACTTGCAGCCATGCTGCTGAGTCTTTCCGCCTGTCATCAGGCAGCCAACCAGTATACCATCATGGGCGAAATGCCCGCCACCGGCTTCGACGGCACCAAGGTCTACCTGACCGACATCGACGGCACCCAGTTGCTGGACTCTGCCACTATCGCCAACGGCACCTTCCAGTTCAGTGGCACCGTCGACACCACCAAGATGGCCATGCTCATCACCGCCCCCGGCAGTCAAGAGCGTTACTACAGTGCTTTCGTCCTTGAGCCCGGCACCATCCACCTCAACATGGTCACCGACACACTCTATGGCACTCCCATGAACGACATCTACTACAAGTCGTTCACCTGCGACACCACGGCCCGCAACTACCAAAACCAGCTCCAAGGCCTCATGGAGAAATACTACACGACCCTCTCTCCCGACAGCCAGGCGGCCATCGTGGCAGAATATGCCCAGTTGGACAGCATCATTAACGTCTACAACATCAGCCGCTGCAAAGAAATATTCGGGCAGAACAAGGACAACATCATCGGAGCCTTCGCCCTCAGCCAGTTGGTGCAGCATGAGAGCATGTCATTCGAACAGCTCGACAGCATCATGAACTCCTCCAACAGCATCATTGCCCAATATGCCCCGCTGCTCAAGGCCCGCACCCAACTCTTCAACGTGGCCAACACCTCGGTGGGCAAACACTTCGTCGACATCAAAGGCATCGACTTTGCCACCGGCAATGCCACCACCCTCAGTGCCATGCTCGACACCACCCAGGTGACCCTTATCGACTTTTGGGCATCCTGGTGCGGTCCCTGTCGCAAGGAAATCTCCGAGAACCTCGTGCGCCTCTACAACAAATACAACGCCAAGGGCCTCAACATCATCGGCATCGACGTTTGGGACAAAATCCCCGACCACAAGAAAGCCGTGGCCGACCTCGGCATCACCTATCCCCAGCTGATTGACACCACCAAAGTCGCCACCGACAACTACGGCGTCAACGGCATCCCCATGATTCTGCTCGTCGACCAGCAGGGCACCATCGTCAAACGCAATCTCCGCGGCGAAGAGCTCGAGGCTGCCGTGAAAGAGGCGTTGAACATCAAATAACCCCGATAGGACAGCACAACTGAGCGTCCCCAACCTAACGCGCAAAACCCACTCGAAAATAACAAAAACAACACATATATGAAACGAGCAATGATCGCCCTGGCCCTCGCAGCCGTCATGATGGCTGTCCCCGCCCAGGCACAGAAGAAAAACACCAAGAACGCCACCCCCTACAACGGAGGCATCACCAGCGAGATGATGCAGCAGATGAAACAGAGTTTCGGCGGCAACGCCAGCGACAAAGCCCTGCGCAACATCATGGTCACCAACAGTCCCGCCAAGCTGGCCCTGAACTATGAGAACAGCACCGCCTTCGACTCCCACTTCTCCCACCGTGTGGAGAGCAAAGCCGTTACCGACCAGAAGTCTTCGGGTCGTTGCTGGATGTTCACCGGCATGAACGTGCTGCGCAACCGCGCCATCCGTGAGCATCACCTGCCCGCCGACTTCCAGTTCTCACAGGCCTACCTGTTCTTCTACGACCAGTTGGAGAAATCCAACCTCTTCCTTCAGGCCATGATAGACACCTATAAGAAAAGCATCGACGACCAGGAAGTCCAGTGGCTCTTCAAAAACCCCATCGGCGACGGTGGCCAGTTCACCGGTGTGGCCAACCTGATTGACAAATACGGTCTGGTGCCAGCCGAGGCCATGCCCGAAACCTACAACACCAACAACACCAGCAGCATCAGCAGCCTCCTGGCCCTCAAACTGCGCGAAGACGGACTGCTGCTGCGCGAGATGGCAGCCCAAAAGGGCATGACCGCCACCAAGCTGCAGGAGAAGAAGACCGAGATGCTCGGCACCATCTACCGCATGCTGGCCCTCACCATGGGCGAGCCTCCCGCACAGTTCACCTGGCAGCAGAAAGATGCCAAGGGCCAGATAGTGTCCACCGACAGCTATACGCCCAAATCCTTCTATGAGAAATTTGCCAAGACCGATTTCTCCAAATATTACATGGTCATGAACGACCCTACCCGCGAGTACTACAAGGTGTATGAAATCCAATACGACCGCCATGTCTACGACGGCCAGAACTGGCGCTACATCAACCTGCCCATGGAAGAGATCGCCCCCATGTGCATCGCCTCCATCAAGGACAGCACCATGATGTATTTCTCCTGCGACGTGGGCAAGTTCCTCAACCGCGACAAAGGCTTCATGGATGTCAACAACTACGACTACGCCTCCCTCTTCGGCACCACCTTCGGGATGGACAAGCGGCAGCGCGTGGCCACCTATGCCAGCGGCAGCAGCCATGCCATGACCCTCTGCGCTGTGGACCTCGACAAGGACGGCAAACCCATCAAGTGGATGGTGGAGAACAGCTGGGGCAGCAGCTACGGCTACCAAGGCTTCCTTATCATGACCAACAACTGGTTCAACGAGTACATGTTCCGAGTGGTGCTGGAGGAGAAATACATTCCCGCCAACGTCCGTGCCCTGCTCGACCAGAAGCCCATCATGCTTCCCGCTTGGGACCCCATGTTCGCCCCTGAAGAGTAGTAGCTTCGCAGACAGTAAGACACATAAAAGAGCCTGCCGTCCCGACCGGGGCGGCAGGCTCTTTTATGTAACAAACTGCGCAAAAAAACCTTACACTGCCTTGTGGTACACCAGGCAGCCCCCTTCCGTGGGGTGGTCGTAGACCAAGGTGTCCGGGCTTTCGTGGCGTAAGGCCCACACAATCATCACGTCGCCCATGGCGGCGGCTGAAAGCATGGTGCCGAAGAGCATCAGCCACAAACTGCCTACGAGTAGCGAAACCACAAACGGCAACAGCCCCAACAACAGCAACGGCATGAGGGCTCCCACCACATAAGCCCTTTTAGTCATAGGCACATCAATGTGGCAATACACCGCCCCTGTCATCACACCAAACCTCAAATGACCAAAGCCGCTGTGGGTCACCGCCATCCAGGTGAAGCCGTGAATCAGCTCATGCACCACAATGCCCACAAGCAATGCCAGCAGGAAAGGGCCTCCCATGCGGTAAGAAAAATGAAGTGGGGCATGCAGCCAATACAGAAGTGCAAAACCGCCCACGCCAATTATCGCCATCACTGCCAAGGCCCAAATGTTGGCAGCCAAGATGCTGATGGTTTTCTTCTCAGTGACGTAGCCCTCCAATTGGGGTATTTCTTCGGGCTTGGATTTTTGTTTTCCCATATAGTCAGATTTTTGTTTTCCTATAAAGTACATAACGGCCATGAGGAGTTTTTATTATGGGTGGGGATTATTTTTGGTCCTACTATTAATATTTAGAAAAAAAGTTGTATTTTTGCACCGCATTAAGTATGGGTGAACCTCTGCGAAAGAATAGTATAATATTAATATAATCAAAAAGTAACATTCTAAAACATGAAGAAATTTTTTATGACTCTTGCAGCTGCTGCCGTTTGCGCCACAGCGGTTGCACAGGCTCCTAAGACCGACGAGCAGAAAGAGGACGAGGGCTACAAATTCACCGTCGTCAAGGAACTCCCCGTCACCTCCGTCAAGAACCAGAACCAGGCCGGCACCTGCTGGTGCTACAGCGGCCTTGGCTTCATCGAGGCCGAGCTGCTCCGCATGGGCAAAGGCACCTACGACTTCAGCGAGATGTACATCGTCAGCAACACCTACAACGACCGCGCCATGGCTGCCATCCGCACCAGCGGTGATGTCAGTTTTAGCCAAGGCGGTGCCTTCGGCGACGTCATCTATGGCATGAAGACCTTCGGCCTCATCCCCGAGGAGTACATGCGTCCCGGTGTCATGTATGGCGACACCCTCTCCAACCACAACGAGCTCAGTGCCCTCACCGACGCCATGGTGGCCGCTATCGCCAAGAACGACAAGCTCAAGACTCTCCAGCGTGGCAAGGACGGCCTCCTCTGCATGAAGGCCATCAAAGCCGTCCATGATGTATACTTGGGCACCGCCCCTGAGAAATTCACCTACAACGGCAAGGAGTACACCCCCAAGAGCTTCTATGAGAGCCTGGGCATCAATGCCGACGACTATGTGAGCATCACCTCCTACACCCACCACCCCTTCTACACCCAGTTCGTGCTCGAAATCCAGGACAACTGGCGCTGGGGCCTCTCCTACAACGTGCCCATCGACGAGATGATGGAAATCATCGACAACGCCATCGCCAACGGCTATCCCATTGCCTGGGGTAGCGACGTCAGCGAGCAGGGCTTCCGCATGGGTGTCCGCAAAGGTTTCTGCGTGCTTCCTGCCGATGCCGCCACTGCCGCCAACCTGCAGGGCAGCGACATGGCCCACTGGACCGGCATGAGCGCCAAGGCCATCCAGGACGAAGCCGCCAAGCACCCCACTCCTCAGCGCTGGGTCACCCAGGAGGAGCGCCAGATTGCCTACGACAACCGCGAGACCACCGACGACCACGGCATGGTTATCTACGGCACCGCCAAGGACCAGATGGGCAACGAGTACTACATGGTTAAGAACAGCTGGGGCGACTACGGCGAGTACCACGGCATGTTCTATGCCAGCAAGGCCTTCGTCCGCTACAAGACCATGAACTACCTCGTCCACAAAGACGCCATCCCCGATGCCATCGCTGCCAAACTCGGCATCGAGAAGAGCAACGCCAAAGCCAACACCCCCAAGAAAGGTAGAAGAAAATAAAAAGCCTACCTCTTACGGCTAATATGACTAAGGTCTGCTACTCGACCGGGTGGCAGACCTTTATTGTTTCTTAGCGCGCGCGTCTCCGCCATGCCGAGTAGTCTCTACCTGAATCGCTCCACGTTGCAAGTGCTGGGCAACGAGAGTTCACCTCATCCAGACAAATAGCAGAGGCCTTCATGAGAAAAAAGCTCCAACTAGTGTAGTTTTTTGTTGAAATATTACGTTATTATTATAGAATCAATTGCAGTGACATAGCAGTAACGCATTTTTTTCGATAGAAAATACCGATATAAAACTAGCAACACTCAATAAAAACAGATTAAAAACATTTCGAAATGAAAAGAATCTTCAAGACTATGGTTATGGCCATCTTGGCCGTATCAATTGCAAGCCTAGTGGGTTGCAAAAAAGAAAATGAGATCAACCCTATCCCCGAAGTGAACGACACCACAGAGTCTTCCTTTACGCTGGGTGGGACCTCTTGGGTAGGAGTCTACGACGACACCTTCCAAGGACATGCTGCCAGACTGATATGGAGCCTCGACTTCACCAGCGAGACCGAGGGCGAGTTCTTTCTTGAACTCACCGTGGCCGGACAGTCACAAGGCAACTACACTGTTCCGTTCACCTACACCTTTGACGGCATCAACGGAGTCATGACAGGTGAGATGGTAAACAATGTGCCATTCACGTACCATCCTGCCGACTCCACCATTACTATCGAGATGGTGATAGGAGCCAGCACCGGAAGCGACGAATTGGTACCCCTTGGCGGCATGACCACCTTCTACCTGCGCGGCACCGGGCATGACCCCGACGACGGTGGCGGAAATGGCGGCGGAGATGAGGATGACGGCGTGGTTCCCGGCGAGATCACCAATGAGTTTCCTGCCAACACCACCTGGCTGGCATCGGAAAGCATCACTTACCACCACGAAAGTTTCGGCGACATTCCTCTGGACCTGCACTACGAACTCATTTTCCAAAACGACCATATTGCCCTACTGAACATCACCGTAGAAGCCTTCGGCACAATGAACGACCCGCAGCAGATACGTTTCAACTGGACCTACGACAGCAACACCCAAGAGGGTAGCTTCATTACCAAGGGTGTGCCACTGCCGTTCCACTATGACTCGGACAACGACCAGATATCGACAGAATTCAGCTTCGACTATACTGGCGGAGGTTCCACTGGCGGCAATCTGACCTTCACCAGAAGCACACAGAAGGCCATCAAAATCGTCCTTATGTAATCACTAAGTACTTGTTGCTCTATAACTCAGATTTCATAGAAATACTATATTTCTTATCAAAAGAGAGGGTGTCACAAAAGGCGCCCTCTCTCTTTTTATAACTAATAGAAATGACTTTAGGGTGTCGCAAGGGTGAGCTTAATCTTTCGTGAATAAAAGTGGTGAAGTACAATCCAATACTTGGGTACCGGACATTATAACCTTTTCAGCCAAAGCGCCAGGAACCTGTCGTAAACGATATAGCCATCGGTATGCCGGTAGAGCAGTTCGCCCTCGACGAGAGCTTCGAGCGCAGTCCTGACACTGCTGGCACCCGGCAGCCTGTGCTTTTTCAGGAACTCGGCAGCCATGGGCTCTTTCACCACTCCTTCTTTTGCCACAGATTTAAGCAGGGCGAATTGATTGCTGGTCAGGAACAAAGTAAGACTCTCGTATTGAGGAGCCTTGCTTTCGACCACAGACAATATGGTGTTGCGCAACTGTTCGACATCCTCTATCTTCCTGTACTTTTCATACAGCCTGTTTAATATTGACTGGATGTACCAAGTGTAGCCATCGAAAAGAGTATACAACTCATGGAAGATTTCTTTGGACAAGAAGCCGCCTTTGTCAACAAAGAAGGCATTGGAGAAATCATAGTAAGACTCCTCTGCCAAGGGCATGAGGTTCATCATATCGGTGCTCTGATAGAAGGGGCGGTGGGGCGAGACAAACATCTCGGACATGAGGTGCTGCCGGCTGCCGGAGAAGATGAAGTGAACATTGTGAAGAAACTGGATGTGCGACCGCAGCAGTGCCTCGGTTCCCGACTCGGGATAGCTAGTGATTTGTTGGAACTCGTCAATTGCCACGAAAACCTCTTTTCCAAGAAGGTCCAGCTGGCTGAAGATGCTTTTGAGAGACATCTCTGACTGAGCAGGGTCGATATTGACAGTCACATTCGGCATTCCCGTCAGCGAGTCGATACCCACCACAGGTCTTAAAGCACCAAAGAGGTTCAGCACCTTTCTTCCAAAAGCCTTTCCTTTTGAGAAAGCCGTATTGAGCACTGCAGCACCCAGCATATTAACAAGGTCGGACTGACTCTTGGTCGGGAAAATGTCAACATAAATGCAAACGGCATCCTTATTCTCTGATCGAATCTGATGAAAAGTGTTCCATATCAGTCCCGTCTTCCCCAATCTCCTAGGTGAAATGAGGGTGATATTACGCCCATTGTAGAGTGTAGACATCAGGGTCTGGGTTTCAGCCTTACGGTCGCAGAAAAAATCTGGGCCTTCGTACCCCTGGCAGATGAATGGGTTCAGCACCTGTTTCTTCATATTTTAGTATTTCTTAGTCATTTAAACTCTATTGCACAATTTACGTTACATAAAATATGCAATGCAAAAATACACAAAATATTCAATTACAACAAAATTATTTTTCTACTGGTATAAAAAAGTGGCTATTTTCGCTATATTTTAGATAGGAAAATAGCCACAAAATGGTTCAAAAAAGTGGTTTTCTACACAGCTGCGAGTTCTGAATGATGAGTGGCCGCCGCCCCTTTTAGATAATAGCCAACTGACTGTCCGCTATCGTCCGAAATACGAAATCTCCGCTTCGCTATCGAAAACATTCACTGGATGTTTTCTTCACTCCGAGACGCAGACGACTGATTGGTTCTCATGCACCACACAGGGCGTCATTTGTAACCCAAGGCGTTGCCATTGGGCTAGATCTGTTTAAGCCCTTTCAGGGCTTTTCTAGAGGTTACCAACTCTCAATTCTCAATTCTCACCTCTCAACCCTCCACTCTCACCTCTCAACCCTCCACTCTCACCTCTCAACTCTCAATTCTCAATTCTCAATTCTCAATTCTCAACTGGTGGTTACCCATAGCACAACCTCAGGAGAGGTGTTCCACACGGTTGACATCCTTGCTGATGACGCTGCCGCTGCCTTGGTGGGTGGCCAGGACCAGCACTTCGGCAATCTGCACGTGTTCGGGGGCACTGGCGGCATAGAAGGCCACATCAGCGATGTCGTCACCCGTGAGGGGCTGGATGCCCTTGTAAACGCCGTCGGCGCGGGCATCGTCGCCGTGGAAGCGGATGTTGCTGAAGTTGGTCTGCACCAAGCCGGGTTTGAGGTTGGTGACACGCACGGCGGTGTTGACCAGGTCGATGCGGAGGCCGTCGCTGATGAGCTTGACGGCAGACTTGGTGGCGCAATAGACGTTGCCGCCGGCGTAGGCGGCATCGCCTGCCACGCTACCCACGTTGATGATGTGGCCGCGGTTGCGTTCCACCATGCCGGGCACAATGAGTCGGGTCATGGTGAGCAGCCCCTTGATGTTGGTGTCGATCATCTCGTCCCAGTCTTGGAAGCTGCCTTCGTACTCGGGTTCCAAACCACGTGCCAGTCCGGCATTGTTGATGAGCACATCTATCTTCAGCCATTTGCCGCTGAGCGAAGCGACGGCCTGTTTGGCAGCCTCGCGGTCGCGCACGTCGAAGTTGAGCACCAGCACGTCGGTGCCCTGCTGTGCGAACTGGTCGCGCAGCTGGTTGAGTTTCTCGCCATTGCGGCCGGTGATAATCAGGTCATAGCCGCCTTGAGCAAACTTGCGGGCACAGGCCTCGCCAATGCCGCTAGTGGCTCCAGTGATAAGAGCAATTTTCTTTTCCATGATAGTTGTTATTTTAATTCTAGTTTTTTCATGATACACGAATCGACGCGATGCCTAGCGACGAGGCAGCGTCGCAGGACAGCGAATTCATTCTTCCGTCAGGCATTCCTCCAAAAACTCACAGGCATCGGCCACGCAGTCGTTGCAGGCACGAAGGGGCTTGCCCGTGTCGATGCCTTTCAGCTGGCGACACTGAATGGCGCCGTTGCGTTCCTTGAAGCGAGTCAGCACCTGACGCATATTGGCGCCAGCATTTTTCTTGTTGGCCAAGCCCAGCACCATGCCGGCCCCCACGATGGCACCACAAGTGCCCTCCATGGTGCCCATGCCAGAGCCGAAGCCATACGTGAGGTTGCGGGCGGTCTCCTCATCCAAGCCTACCAGGTCGCAGTAGGTGCTCAGCACGGCACACGCACAGTTACACTGGCGTTTTTTCTCTATGGCTATTGTTTTTCTACTTTCCATTGTATGATTATCAGATTCTTATAATTTCATAAACAAATAAATGTAATATGCCACGAAGAGTGCTAGCAGCAGTACTCCCTCCACCCGAGAAATCTGGCTGCCCTTACCGGTCTTGGCAAAGAACCACAGCAGCAGCACACTCAGCAACAGTACGCCCATGTCCACAATGCCGATGGACCCAAAGGTGATGGGGTGGATGGTGGCGGAGGCTCCTAAAATAAGCAAGATATTGAACACATTGCTTCCCAATACATTGCCCAAGGCCAGCTGATTCTTCTTCTTGAACGCCGCCACCACGCAGGTTACCAATTCGGGCATAGAAGTGCCGCCTGCAAGGATGGTGATGGCGATAAATTTCTCCGACACGCCCAAAGCACGTGCTATCTCGGTGGCGCCGTTGACAAACATCCGTCCGCCGCCAATCAAACCTCCGATGCCAAGGAGACAAAGCACCATGGCCAATGGAAGACTCGTCTTTTTCACCTCCGCCTCGGTTTCTTCGTCGGGCTTGTTCTTTTTGAAACAAAGCACCACATAGCCAGCAAAGAGCAGCAAGAACAGGATGCCGCCCAAGCGGGTGATGCCATCGTGAGTGCCAATGCCGAAGAGGGTGTGGCGCATGCCGTAGAGCACCAACAGCAGAGAGGCAGCCAAGGCCAAGGGAATGTCGCGTTTTTTATTATCGGAAGTAATGCCTACCGGCACCAACAGTGCCGTAAGGCCCAGGATGAGCAAAGTATTAAAGATGTTAGAACCCACCACATTGCCTAGGGAGACATCGGAAAGGCCCTCGATGGCACCCGTCACACTCACCACCAATTCGGGCATGGAGGTGCCAAACCCCACAATGGTCAGGCCGATGACAAATTCGCTCACGCCAAAACGGCGAGCTACGGAGGAAGCCCCGTTCACGAGCCATTGCGCCCCCAGGACTACCAAAACCAATCCAACTATCAGTATGGTGATTTGTAATAACATAAACAATCTACAGTTTCATAATTAGAAGTGCAAAAATACGTTTTTTTTCGCAATTGGGTAGTTTTTTGTAGCAGCAATAAAATAATGTAAACAAATATCCGTTATATAAACTTTCTCAGAATACCTAGAATTATTGTAATCTTAGGATTCCCAAAAACAACACAAAACGAACAGAACATAAAGAAATGGAGCCACTGAAACATGAGTGCGGCATAGCACAAGTAAGACTACTCAAACCTCTAGAATATTACCAGCAAGAGCACGGCACCTGGCGTCACGGCCTGAACAAACTATATCTGCTGATGGAGAAACAGCACAACCGTGGCCAGGACGGCGCAGGCATTGTCTGTCTAAAGACCGACTCGCAAGTGGGCAACGAATATATCTTCCGCGAGCGTGCCATGGGAAGTAGTGCCATCACCCAGATCTTCAACAAAGCTGGTGAGATGATTACCGAAGGTATGCGTGAGAACATCAGTCTACAGATGATGCCTTATGCCGGCAACATGTACATGGGCCATCTCCGCTACAGCACCACGGGCCGCCAAGGCATACAGTACCTCCACCCCCTTGTGCGACGCGACAACTACCGCGCCCGCAGCCTTGCCCTCTGTGGCAACTTCAACCTCACCAACGCGCAGGAGATTTTCGACCTCATAGCCTCGCAGGGGCAATATCCCCGCAGTGGTTCCGACACCTATATTCTTCTCGAGCAATTGGGTCACCGCCTCGACCGCCACGTGGAGAAACTCTATATGCAAGGCTGCAACGAAGGCTTCCACGGCCTTGAGCTCACCCACTATATCGAGCAGCGCATCGACATGGCCGCCATCCTGCGCGAGTGCGCCCCGATGTGGGACGGGGGCTTCGTCATCTGCTGCATGACCGGCAGCGGCGAGCAGTTCGCCCTGCGCGACCCCTGGGGTATTCGCCCGGCCTTCTACTACTACGATGACGAGATATTGGTAGTAGCCTCCGAGCGTCCCGTCATCCAGACCACCCTGAACGTACTGGTGGACCAAGTGCACGAACTGCAGCCCGGCCAAGCCATCCTCGTCAACCAGAACAATGAAATCCGCGTTGAGCAAATCCTCGAACCCAAACCCAATATCAGCAAGTGCTCGTTCGAGCGCATCTATTTCTCCCGCGGCAGCGACAAGGACATATACGAAGAGCGCAAACACCTTGGCTACAACCTTGTGCCTGCCATCCTCAAAGCCTGCGACAACGACCTCTTACATAGTGTCATCTCCTTCATCCCCAACACTGCCGAAGTGGCCTACTACGGCATGCTGCACGGCTTTGAAGACCGCCTGAACGCCGAGAAGACCCGCGCCATCATCCAGCTGTCCAAGCAAGGCATCCTCACGGAAGAGGCCATCACCGCCATCCTCAGCTCGCACGTACGCAGCGAGAAAGTGGCCATCAAGGACATCAAGCTCCGCACCTTCATCACCGAGCACAACGCCCGCAACGACATGGCCGCGCACGTCTACGACGTCACCTACGGCACCATCGAGGACGGCGTGGACAACCTGGTGGTCATCGACGACAGCATCGTACGCGGCACCACGCTAAAAAACAGCATCGTCAAAATCCTCTCGCGCCTGCGTCCCAAGAAGCTGGTCATCGTCTCCAGCTCTCCTCAAGTGCGCTACCCCGACTTCTACGGCATCGACATGGCCAACCTGCAGGAGTTCATCGCCTTCAAGGCTGCCGTTGCCCTCCTTGCCGAGCGCGGGATGCTGGACGTGATGGAGAAAGTGTACCAAGAGTGCAAGGCCAGCATGGACCTACCCAAAGAAGAGTGCCACGAAAACTATGTCAAGCAAATCTACGCCCCCTTCACCGATGAAGAGATCTCCAAGATGATAGGCAGACTGGTCACCGACGAAGGGTCCGACGTGCCAGTGGAATGCATCTACCAAACCATCGACGGACTCCACGAAGCCTGCCCCGGCCACACCGGCGACTGGTACTTCAGCGGCAACTACCCCACCCCCGGCGGATTGAAGCTGCTCTACCGAGCCTATGTGCAGTATTACGAAAGTATCTCTAAGGAATAACGCCTATTGGAGGAATCGGAATAATCGGAGTACTCGGAATACTCGGAGTACTCTGATTACTCTGATTACTCTGATTACTCTGAGTTTTCTGAGAGAATATATAGTTCAGGCCTATTGTCTATTGCCACACAAATCCAACTAACTCATGCGCAAAAGTCTTGTCTTCATTTCTTTTTTGTTTTTGGTCTTCATTGCAAATGCACAGGAGCCTCTGCTCACTCCGCAGCAGATGCCCAACCCTATCCACTTTCTGCCGCCACCTCCTGACACTGGCTCGGCTGCTTTTGCATACGACCAAGCCCAATACCAATGGGGACTACAGCAACGGCAAGACTCTCTCCGTGGTGCCATTGCCTACAACGATGCCAATTGGAGGATAGAATATATCTGTCAGATTTTCAGCGAGCCATTCGGGATGGAGCTTTCAAAGACCAAGACTCCTGCCATCTATCACCTACTTTATGTGGCCCTTATCACCAACGACGGCGTAGGCCGACTGCCCAAGAAACATTACAAACGCATACGTCCCTATGTCTTCTACAGCGAGCCTTCGTTGGTGCCCCATGACGAGGATGAGCTGCGCCACAACGGCTCGTATCCCTCTGGCCACACCATCGAAGGCTGGAGTGCCGCCCTGCTGTTGAGCGAGCTCAACCCCGACCGGGCCGACACTATCTTGGCGCGTGGCTACATGTACGGGCAGAGCCGGGTTATAGCCGGCTACCACTGGCAGAGCGATGTGGACGCAGGCATGATAGCGGCCAGCGCGGGCATCGCCCGCCTACATGCCGACAAACGATTCCAACGGCTCCTGAAAAAGGCCAAGCGCGAATACGCCCGCCAGAGTCGTTGCCACTAAGGCGACCTCGCCTTCTAAAACCACAAAACCTTAGGGGGTAGCTACTCCTGCTGCGGCAGGGCATCGAGACGTGCCTGGTAGATCTTTGTCTCTTTCTTTTTACCAAGTCGGGAATAGGCCTGGACGAGGTTGGCGAGAACGATGGGATTGGTGGGCTCGATTTTCTCAGCGCGGAGGAGGTGCTTGACGGCGACATCGTAGTCTTCCAGCAGCATATGGCTTACGGCCAGCATGTTTATGGCAGCGACATCGCTGGGGAAGACCTGTATGGTTCGGTGTGCCACCCGGCGGATGCGCAGCACCATGGCGCTGTCGGCGGCGGTGAGGTGCTGTTTGTCGGCGATGGTGGCGAACATATCTGACTGGTAGTCCTGCAGGCCCTCGGTCATCAGGTCTTTGCCCTGTCCCATCAAGTCGTTGAAGGTCCAGCGGTGGTGTATTTGTTCAGAGTAGTCCAGGGTGCGCACGATTTCTTTCTCAAAAGCATCCCACTGCCTAATCTGTCCCAAGAAATAGATTTTGCCGAAACGCAGTTCCAGCCGCTCGGGATAGAGAGCGATGGCCTCGTCGATGACAGCAAAGCCGCTATCCACAATAGCATGGTCGCGGTCAGAGAGATTGCCGGTCTGGTCCTCGCCCATATAGCTATTGACGTAGTAGTTCCACCGGGCGACATAGAGGTCGATGTCGGAGGGTGCCGCCAACTGCCAGTCGGCAAGGATGGCACGCTGGGCCTTGAAATCATTACGGTCCAAGGCTTCTTGAAATTGGTCGGGGTAAGACTGTGCCTGGGCGGTGCAGACGGCCACCAAGGCAAGTATCAGAAAAACAATTCGCTTCATATCCATGGAATCAAATAATCTGCAAAAATACGAAGAATAATCGAATAAACGATTTTTTTTCGTACTTTTGCACTATGAAATTCTTACTCCTCACACCACCGCTGACGCAACTCAACACCCCCTACCCTGCCACCACGGTGCTGAAAGGCTACCTGCAGGCGCAAGGCCATGGGGTGGCCCAGGCCGACCTAGGCATAGAAATGGTAGACCGCATCTACAGCACAGCATGGCTGCAAGACTATGCCCGAAGGGTCAGCGACCCTGAGGAGAAGGAATATCTGTTGCGATGCAGCGACGTGGTGGAGCCCGTACTGCGCTTTCTTCGCGGCAGGGACAACACCCTGGCCGCCCGCATTGCCAACCGCAGCCTGCTGCCCGAAGGGCCCCGCTTTGGCCAGTTGGCCGACATGGAATGGGCCTATGGCACCTCGGGTACCGAAGACAAGGCACGCTATCTGGCCACCCTTTTCATAGAGGACATTGCCGACTATGTACGTGAGCATACAGACTCCCATTTCGACCTCATCCGCTACGCCGAGCAGATAGCCAACTATGCACCCACATTTGACGAAATAGAAGCCTCGCTCAACGCCCCAGAGACCATCATCGACCACCTGATGATGACGTTGCTAATGGAGCATGTGGCGATAGAAAACCCCGATATCGTAGCCTTCACGATACCTTTCCCGGGCTGTCTGTATGGGGCGTTGCGCTGTGGAAGACACATCATGCAGCACACCCATGCCCACGTGAACCTCGGCGGTGGCTTCGTCAACACCGAATGGCGGCAGCTGAGCGACCCGCGCATCTTTGACTACTGCCACAGCATCTGCTTCGACGACGGCGAGCTGCCCCTGCTCCGCCTCGCCGAACATTTGGAAGGGAAAATAGGTGCCGACCAATTGGTGCGCACCATCACGAAAGGGAAAATGACGCTGGTTCCCTCGGCAGAAAATGTGCCGTTCGACAGACAGCCAACCCCCGACTTTGCTGGCCTGCCGCTGGAGAAATACATCTCGCTGGCCGACATGACTAACCCCATGCAGCGCTTGTGGAGCCAAGGCAACTGGAACAAGATGATGATGGCCCACGGCTGCTACTGGCACCGTTGCGCCTTCTGCGACACACGGCTGGACTACATAGGCCGTTACGACGCTCCCACGGCTGGCACCGTGGTGGACCGCATGGAGCACATCATGGAGCAAACAGGGGCCACGGGGTTCCATTTCGTCGACGAGGCGCTGCCGCCCAAGCTGCTGCGAGAGGTGTGCGAAGAGATTCTGCGTCGCCGCCTAACGCTCAGCTTCTGGGGCAACATACGCTTTGAGAAAGCCTATACCGAGGAATTGTGCAGCCTGCTCTCCGATGCCGGCTGTGTGGCGGTGAGTGGCGGACTGGAGGTTGCATCGGACCGCCTGCTAAAACTGATCAGCAAGGGAGTAAGCATAGCCCAGGCGCGAGAGGTCTTTGACAACTTTCACCAATACGGCATCATGGTGCATACGTATCTGATGTATGGGTTCCCCACCGAGACATTGGAGGAAACCCTCGAAGCCCTCGACATCGTACGGCAGATGTTCGATGATGGCCTCATCCAAAGTGCCTTCTGGCACCGCTATGCCATGACCTGCCACAGTCCGTCAGGCCTTGAACCAGAGAAATACGGAGCCCGAAGGACCACCCTGCAGCCCCACCCGTTCTGCAACAACGAGGTTGACTGGGAAGCCTTGAGCAACCCACACTACCCGTCGGAAAACAACAACAACCAGTTCGACTACGACATTGCCGAAGTGGGTCGAGGACTGAGTTTGGCCACCTACAACTACATGAACGGCCTAGGCTTGGAGCAGCCCGTCCGGTCGTGGTTTCCCGGTATCCGGTTCCCCAAACAAAAGAAACATCACTCTAAATGAAATTCCTTTGAAAAGCCCCAAAAAAGAGTATTTTGACCTCAATAAAAGGAGCTACCCCTGCTCCCCACAGACACCCTCTGAGAAATAAAAAAGGGACATCCTACGATGGATGTCCCTTTTTATTGGTTGAAAAATAATTCTAATCTACGTCACGAACGAGGCGGACGGACAAGCCCATATCGGTGGTCTCTGGTATGCATGAAACCATTCCACCAGAATTATTTTGATATAGTGTCAATTTGAAAAACCAGGAGCTATTATTACTACTATACGAACTAGACCAATAAAATCCATCCATTTCGGCGTTTGTGGTAGTACTTACATAATCTTGAGTCACACCTAACCCATTGCGCTGACCAGCACAGGGCAGGAATACAGGCTATAAATATTCCAACTTTCCTCATTTATTACCTTATAAAACTGGTTTGTAAAACTTAGGCCATCATAATTATCGGGAACTAATACAAGTCCCTTGTAAGTATGTTCTCCTACAGTCACTGAAGCTAATCCACATTTGCCTCCACGTTTCCTATCATCATCATAACCAGAAGCATTAGCAATTAAGAATTGCCACTCATCTTTGGTCAATGTACGCCATTTGTTGGGCTGATTGCCACCATTGCAAATCTCATTTACACCCCAATCAAATTGAGTACCAGATATATCCTGAGTAGGGCCATAACTATATCTCGCATATTGATAAGGATAATACGTAGAAGTAGAATTAGAATTGTTTACTGTTTTTCCACTAGTACCATAGCCGAAAAGGTCAATCCATGCATTTTGGCTCTCGCGTCCGGATTCCGTTGTATTGCCTGCTGCATTGCCAATGATATCCCACTGATTGGGAGCGAAACGCCACATGCCCTTTCTTGCCAGATATTGGAGGTTGCCCTGCGAGAAACGCACTTTCTTAGTGGAAGAAACAGAGAACTCACCTGTACCTAAGCCAGGATATGAAGGCTGAACAGTTTCAGTACTTCTCGGCATTGCAATGTGATAAATCATATTAGAAGCAACATTAGTGCTAACGGTGGTGGAGGTGGAACCAGTAGGGACCGGGGCTGATGCAGAATACCGTTTAACCACTCGACGATAATTATCGCTACCACTTTCATATATGTATACTTCTACTTTGAGATCATCATAGTTATTGGCAGGGACCACAACATAGAAAGGCCCAGCACTTTGCGTACCATCTGCAGCTGCTCCACCAGTGTTGCTTCCGTTAGAGCCATTGGAGGAGCAGTCGAGAATAACGGTATGGTTATTTGTGTAGTAATTGTTTTCCATGTATGTATCGTTAATCGTAAGGCTCGGGGTGCTTTCTCCAGAAATAGTTGCCTCGCCCCACAAGTAATGGTTGTTGCTTGTGACCTGAATGTAAGCCACATCCTTCGTCTCTGGGAGGGTCACTTCTATCAGGCTGCAAAGATTGGTGAAATTTAGCGTGCGACGTCCTGTATTAGAGCTATAAGCTGCCATGGGTGCTTTGATAAGCTGTTTATCTGAATTATCCTTCTCAAAGATTTGCACTTGAGGCAAAAGGATAGTAGGGTAGCCACTATTGCTGGAGGTATTGCTGGAGGTGACAATCTTATCACAAGGATAAATGGCATAATAGCCATTGCTATTTACCGCAACACCGTTGATGGCAGCAACTTGATCATCATTAGACAAAGTGACAGAATATTTTGTACCGTTAATCATCACTTTGTCGCCCGCGTGCCAATAGGCAAAATGAGTACCCGTGAGACCACCATCAACATATACCTTGGAACCATTATTTCCATACGAGGCAATGCTGGCTCCAAAATCGACAAAATCATTATCTTTGTTGCAGGCGCCAAAGAAGACTGTGCAACACAGCGCCACAGCCATATAAAAGAAATTTCTATTCTTCATCATTCAGTTGATTTTAAAGGTCATATTTAATTTCTTGAGAAAAGGCTTTCATAACCATATTGACCCAAACCCGACTTGTTAGTTTGGGGGTTATCAGTAATTAATCCCGTTTCAGGGGTGCCACCGAAATTAACACCGCCTTGTCCTCCATTACTAGTAAGGAAACCGTTTTCTACTTTAAAGGCTACCACCTTTAAGACCGGTGGCTGGTACATTTTGTCCTTTCGCATTTTTGTTATACTATTTTAATTACACTTTTTTTCGACTCAATGAATAGAAGCAATATTTCACTATATATGCTAGTATACTAAGCAATTAGCCATATCTTGCTCTTTATCCACGAATTGCAAAAGTACTACTTTTTTTTCAATTGAAAACACAATACATATTTTGTTTAAATGTATTTAACTCAGACCGTTCTTTCAAGGTTGACGGCCGGTTTGGGCTTGACGGAAATAGCGGATGCGCGTCACCTTTTTTGCTGAAGGCAACGTGTATGGAGGGCAGGCCGTCCCTATACACAAAGAAGGATGATGGGGAAGGGTATGACTCGTTTAGCGTTTATTCCTCTGCCACTGGCAGTACTTGATGCGGTTGAGTGCGGTGTGGCGGGTGGCCTTTTTGAATGAGGCCTCATCGGCCTGGGCAAGGGACCCTAAGCGTTCTTTATCGGCATCGGTGAGCTGGTAGCGTGTGGCGGCGTCGACATTGTAGGGGCAGGCAAGCTGACAACAGTCGCAACCAAAGGCATAGCCAGAGAGCTTCACATCGGGCGGAAGGGTTTCCGCGCGGTTTTCAATGGTGTGATAGGAGGCGCAGCGGCGGGCATCGACCTGGGTGCCCACGGCAGGCAGGGGGCTGGGCACGATGGCATGGTTGGGGCAGGCCTTCAGGCACCGCTCACAAGTGCCGCAGCCATCGGGCAGAGGGGTGTCGTAAGCATCGGCGGCAAGGGTGACGACCAATTCACCAATAAAGCAGTAGGAGCCCAGTGTCGGATTGACCAGTAGGGTGTTCTTGCCCCGCCATCCCAAGCCCGCCTGCACGGCCCAGTACTTGTCGCTGATAGGGGCGGTGTCGACAAAGGGGCGGCCTTGAAGATCGGGGTAGCGGTCGCTGAGGGCGGAAAGCAGCTGATAGAGAAGCCGCTTGAGTCGCTCATGATAGTCCTCGCCATAGGCATACTGGGCAATTTTGACTGTCCCCTCCATGAGGGCGGAAGGCTTGTAGCCCAACAACACGGAAATAACGGTCTTGGCCCCAGGCACCAGCAGGGTGGGGTCGTAGCGTTTGTCCACATGCTCCTCCATGTAGTGCATATCGGCATGGCGGCCCGCGGCAAGCCACTGCTGGAGATCCCACTGGCTGTGCGGGATAGGGGCAGCCACGGCCAAGCCGCAGGCATCGAAGCCTAAGGCCAGGGCCGTATGCTTAATCCACTGGGCATCGAGGAGCATGAGGTATAAAGTTTAAGGTAAAAGGTAAAAACTAAAAGGGTGGACGGGGCCACTTGAAAGTAAAAACTAAAAACTAAAAACTAAAAGGGAGTTGTCAAAGGTAAAAGGTAAAAACTAAAAACTAAATAGTTTATTGGCATTTTGAAAAGTAAAAGGTAAAAACTAAAAACTAAAAAGTTTATTGGCATTTTGAAAAGTAAAACAACTCTCAACCCTCAACTCTCAAATCTCAACTCTAAACCCTCAACCCTCAACCCCGCCCATCCTTTTAGTTTTTAGTTTTTACTTTATAGTTTACAAAAGGGCTTTATAGTTTTTCAAAGCTTGCTGGCCTTCTTGCTTCCCTCGTAGAGTTCGAACTTGAGGAAACGGCAGTCGAGCTGACCATTGAGCAGCGGTATTTTCTTGCTAGGCTTGAGGCCGATGTGTTTCATGGCTTCGAAGTCGCTGGTGATGAGCCACACCTCACAGTTTTCGCCATATTTCTTTTTGAAAGTATCGCCCAACTGTTCGTACATGGCATTGAGGTCCTCAATTTTGATGCGTTCGCCGTAGGGAGGATTGGTGACAATGAGCGTTTTGCCCTCGGGAGGATCCTGGTCCTCGAAGGAGCCGCAGAAAAGCATCACATCCTTGTGCAATTTGGTGAACTCGAGATTTTTCTCGGCCTGCTGAAGCACCTGCATATCGATGTCGTTGCCCCAGATCTCGCAGTCGTAATCGCCGGCGCCGATTTTGCGGTCTTCCTGTTCCTTCACGCTCTTCCATTCACCGAGGTTGAACTCCTTCCAGCGCTTGAAGGCGAACTTGCCGCCACGGTAGTACTGGGCAGGGATGTTGTTAGCCATCATGGCGGCTTCAATCACCAAGGTGCCAGAGCCGCACATGGGGTCGTAGAAGTTGGTGTCGCACTTCCAACCAGTCAGTTTGATCAGACCCGCAGCCAGCACCTCGTTGATGGGGGCGATGCCCACCGCCTGGCGGTAGCCGCGCTTGTGAAGAGAGTCGCCACTGGAGTTGATGAGAAGGGTGACCTGATTGTCGCGGATGTGGAGATTGAATTTATAGTCGGGGGTCTCGGTGTCGATGGTGGGACGCTGGCCGAAATTGCGGCGGAAGCGGTCCACGATGGCATCCTTGGTCTTGAGAGCGGCATAATAAGAGTGGGTGAAAATATCGCCACTGGTGACGCTGTCGATCATGAAGGTGCAGTCGACATCAAGGATTTTTTCCCAACGGATCTGGTAGACTTGGTCGTAGAGCTGCTGCTCGTTGTTGGCCTCAAATTCAGCAAAAGGCTTGAGGATGGCCAATGCGGTACGGCAGGTATAGTTGGCGCGATAGAGGACTCTCATATCGCCCTCGAAAGTGACAGCGCGACTGCCGCATTCGATATTCTCGGCGCCGCAGCCCCTCAGCTCTTCGGCCAGTATCTCTTCCAAGCCCATCATGGTCTTGGCAACCATTTTGAATTTCTCGCGGCCGGAGGATTTCACCGGCACCACTTTACCATTTTGTTTCTGTATGATCATGTTGTATTATTGATTTTCTGTTATTCGCTTGAACTAATTGACGTAACAGGTTTCGTTTTTACGTTTGCGGGTATAGACAGACAATTTGTGTCGTTTGGCTGGTTTGCCGTTAATAGTGCCGCTATGGATGGCCACATTGATTTCGTAGCCCATCATGAGCACCATGCAGTTGAGCAACATCCACAGCAGAATCAGCAGCAATGTGCCAATAGAGCCGTAGAGCAGATTGTAGCGGTTGAAATTGACCAAATAGATGCGGAAGGCCCACGACATCACCAAGAAAAGTGCCAGGGTGAAGACTGGACCCGGAGAGAAAAAACCAACACGGGATTTTTTCATGGGAATAAGATAATAAATGGTCATGAGGGTGAAGAGGCCTACGGCAATCATGATAATCCATCGGCCGATGGCGATGACGATATGGGTGAAGGAGCCCGGCAGCAAAATGCCCTGCTTGAAGAGCCAGATCAACACCGTTTTGTATCCCAGCAGCAAGACCAGCATAACAATCACTGCAACATAGAGAAGGAAGACGATACCGATGCACACCATATAACGGGTGACAAACGGACGCACCTCGTTGCTGCGGTCGGAGAAATACATCATCATGCCATGCACAGCATTAGCAGCCAGGATGATGGAAAGGGCGAAGCCAATGGAAAGCAAGCTGGAATGACGGTGAGTCATCACATCGTTGATGGTGTTGGCGATGGGGCCGTAGATTTTGGCCGGGATGATATCGTGCAGCTGAATTAGAAGTTCGTCTTGCAAACCCGCCACAGGCAAATAGGCGATGAGGGTGAACATAAAGATAAGCAGCGGGGGCATGGCCATCAAGAAAGAGTAGGCCAAGCCTTTGGAGGCACGCCACAGTTTGCCATCGATAATGCCCTGCATGAGGTAGGAAATCACATCGTAGAGAGGCACGTCCTTGTTGCCTGGAATAGAGAAATTATGGACAGCGAAACGGGTCCATTTCACCCACTTCCACCGCAACACTTTTTTCCAAAGCTGCAAAAGGTAGTCCCAAATCTTCTGAATCTGACCTTTGATGCCTACCATATCCTCCCTATTGTTCATTTACAATTGACAATTGCCTAGTCTTGTAAAAGACAAGGCCAGCCTTTCGATGTGTCAATTCTTGATTAGTGATATATCCAAACTTTTGATATGGTGGGTCAGCGCACCCACCGAAATAAAGTCTACGCCCGTTTCAGCATAAGGGCGCAAGGTGGCCTCGGTGATGCCGCCGCTGGCCTCGGTTTCATAGCGGCCGTCAATGCGTCTGACAGCCTCGCGGAGGGTCTCCACATCAAAGTTGTCCAGCATAATGCGGTCCACACCGCCGTGTTCCAGCACACGCTGCAGCTCGTCCAAGTCGCGCACCTCAATTTCAATCTTCAGTTTCTTGCCTTTCTCCTTGAGGTAGGCATGGGTGCGGTCGATGGCAGCCTCGATGCCTCCGGCAAAGTCAATGTGGTTGTCCTTGAGCATAATCATGTCGTAGAGGCCGATACGGTGATTGGTGCCGCCACCGCACTTGACTGCATACTTCTCCAGCAGACGCATGTTGGGGGTAGTCTTGCGGGTGTCTAGCAGCCGGGTGTGCAGGCCGTCCAGCATCTGCACCATCTTGTGGGTCTCGGTGGCAATGCCGCTCATGCGCTGCATAAAGTTCAGTGCCGTGCGCTCGGCAGTAAGGATGACTCCCGAGGCACCCTCGATTACCATGAGGATGTCGCCCTTAATGACAGCCTCGCCGTCCTTTTTCAACGAGGTCACCTTTATAGGAACCTGGCAGTGATAAAACTCATCGTTTACGAATTGGAAAACACGCTCACCCACTTCCATGCCACAAATGATGCCGTCCTGTTTGGCCACCATCTTGGCTGAAGCCCTGGCGGTTGGGGGGATGCAGGCCAAAGTGCTATGGTCGCCGTCGCCCACATCTTCGAGCAACGCCATGCGAATCAAATCGTCTAAGTTCGGGATGTCATTCATCATGTCAAATAGCTGTTGTTTGAAAATGCAAAAATACGAATTTCCACCCAATTGTGCAAACAAAAACATCCAGCAAAAGCACAAACAACTATATATCAACTACTAATAAAAATTGCCGCGTCATCATGAATCACTTAAATTGCTATTCTCCACCCACCTTGATTAATCTTTTTTAGGTGGGTTCTGTAAACCCTAATGACCATTTGGGCTGGCTCTAGTTTAATATAAGACTGATTTTTTACAGCCTCGAAGAGGCTGAATCTCAGTAACACCGTACAAGCGTAGCGCAGTGCGGTGACGGAATAAACTCACTCCTAGCGTCCCGAAGATGAAGAAGAGCCAGTGGCTCTTCGATAACGAAGTACAACGAAGTGGAGAAAAAAAACGACATTGAGACCGTTTGGCAAAAAACAGTCATATGTTGTACTAGAGCGTTTGGGTTTAAAGAATCTAACACAATAATAACAGCATTCTTACGTTATTATAAAAAAAAGAATTAACATTTTTCCCCACCCCCATTTAAACATATTTTTACTGTGGACAAACAAATCGAAGGAGAAGGCCGTATGCTGCTATTTAAGAACAAGGAAAAGAATTTCAAGAACTATTTCTTAGATTTTTTTATCCTTCTGATCATCTTTTCTGTGCTTGATTGTGGCGTCAGCATTTTCTTCACCAAGTCGTTCGTGTGGTGGGAGATACCGCTTCACATTGTATTGAGTGCCCTCATCGCCCTCGTCTGCGCCCGTCTGCAATTGCGCTGGAACCGCCACCGCGAGAAAGAGAACGCCTATTTCAAAGAAAAATACGGGAAGAAATAACCCTCAGGATATGATGTTTCCGTTACTTTCTAAATAATATATAATCCTGCAAACCAGCTTCTTAGTATATTACTATACTCAAAGTTCACAACTTTGTGGTCCACAACTTTGTGAACTTTCAAAAAAAAAATCGTATTTTTGCAATCGGAATTAACAAGTTTTACCTACCATGAAGAAGTCTTTTGTGTACGGTGTAGCCGTTGATGGTGAGAATTTTACAGACAGAGTAGACGAAAGTCGGCGCTTGATACGCAACTTTGAAAACGGTCAAAATGTGATATTAATCTCACCTCGTAGAATGGGAAAAACCTCGTTGGTGAGGCATGTCATTACTAAAGTTGACGCTTCAATCGTTGCTGTCATATACTTAGATATTTACGATTGCCGCACAGAATATGAATTCTATAACAAACTAGTGTCGGCCCTCTTGAAACAGACATCCAACAAGGGTGAACTGCTATTACAGAATATCAAGGAGTTTTTGACCCGTTTGACACCGAAAATATCATTTGGTCCTGACCCTGGGAACGAAATGTCTGTGTCGTTGGGTATCACTCCCAAAGACTATTCACCTGAGGAGATTCTTCAACTGCCTGAGAAACTGGCACAGAAGATTGGAAAGCACATTGTAGTATGTATTGATGAATTTCAGCAGATTGGCTCATTCACAGATTCGATAGCACTACAGAAACGCATACGTGGTGTATGGCAGTTGCAGCAGAACTGTTCCTATTGTTTATTCGGAAGCAAGAAACACATGTTGGCAGACCTATTCCAAAACAAGCGAATGCCTTTCTATCAATTTGGTGACATTCTCTTTCTACAGCCCATACCCACCGCCGACTGGACTCCGTTTATTATTAGGAAGTTTGAGGAAAAAGGGCAAAAGATAACCGTTGACCAAGTGGCAAGAATCTGTGATACCGTAGAAAACCAATCATCGTATGTTCAACAATTAGCCTGGAATGTGATGCTTTGTAGCGACACGGAGGTCAGCGATGGAGCAATAGACACAGCTGTAAATGACTTAATCGACCAAAACTCGCTTTTGTTCATCCAACAGACGGAAGGACTGTCGCAATATCAACTCAATTTCTTGAAAGCAATGGCTGCAGGTGAGACGGACGACTTCACCTCAGCTGAGGTTCTTAAAAAATACAATCTGGGTTCCAAGTCGAACATCAGCAGGATACAAGAAACGCTCATCAAAAAGGAACTGATAGAGAAGAATGGAAAGAGCGTTAGGTTTGCCGACCCTGTATTCCGACTGTGGATGCTGAGATAGCCATATCGTAAAGTGGGTGAAGAAACAACCCGCCTTTGGGCCTTGCTCAAAGACGGGTTGGAGTTTTATTACTCAATAAACTTATCTTCTCACTACAATCCTCCTTGCGGGAGCGTCGCCTATCTTGACAAGGTAGGCACCCGAGGCAGGCACGTCGAGCAACACCTCCTGTGCCGTTTCGCGTCTTGTGGCAAGCAGCCGCCCAACCACGTCGTAGAGATAGACTGGGTTGCCCTCTGCTCCCTCCACGACTATCTGCCCATTACGCTGGTAGAGTTTGATACTTTCTTCTGCTGGCTCCTCAATGCCCTCTTCTTCCCCATAATCAAAAGCGAAATAAGCCATAATTCATCATACCACATAACATCCATCCTTTTCTTCGATGCAAATAATGTTACGTTTCAGCCAATCAATCCAGTAATATTTGCTGCATATTAACATGGTTTTTATAGTATTGTGAATTCGTGGAAAGTGAGACTATCTCCGAGTACCTCATCACTATTCATTTATCGATTTCTTTCTTGCAACCCCATGTAATATTACAATTATTTACACCATATATTATCAAATACTTACAAGCGATTTCTTGATTTTTTTCCTTTTTACTTACTCTAAGAATTAATCTGAATATATGTTATATAAGACCTCTTTTTCGAAACGATTCAATCAACTCCAACTCTTCGGGAGTGGCCTCGCATTTACTATCATTTTCTGTTCCCACTTGGTCGTATTCATTATTCCATGTTTTGAATATTTCTTTCACACGAGTGCAGATTACCGAGTCATTGCTAGTAATATTATCAAGATTCCAATCGTCCAAAGGTGATTCGCTATATTTTTTGCTTATTATAATCTGGGATTTATTATACTTTTCTTTCTTTTTGGGGAAGTAATTATTACTTGCAGAAATATTCAATTTCTTTTCCAAGGGTAATTTGTTTCCAATATGCTCTAGCTTTTCATTAGCTTCATCTTTATCAAAGGTATAATATTTTGTGTCCCATGTTTGGGGAAAGATATGTTCTATCTCCCAATAGCTAGGAAGCAGCTCATTTTGTTCATCTACATCATATGCCAATAATTTCAACATCATTCTCTCAACCTTGGAATGGGGCTTAATTATAAGATTGTCTATTCTATTCTTCTCAGCCTGAATAGCTTCTTCATCATCCAACTTTTTTTCGTCGAAGCCTGCATTGAATACAGGATGACAGGAACTCATAATTTGAACATCAAGTTTCAAGACATCACCCTTTATTGCACTGACTGTTGGACGTTCCAGAAACCTTGTTAGCAACATAACATATAATTTGCGGAGAAACTTTAGAAATAGTGTCTCGAAATCTTCTCTACACTTATACTGCATGTAAAAAATAGAAACAGGATATTTCCAGAATTCGTTAGTATAAGATGATAAACAATCAAGTATTTTCCTGATGGCCATATTTTGGCTCCAACGTTCTCCTTCTACACTCTCTCTACCATTAATAACCTCCCATAAATGCAAGTTTTCGGCAAGTTCATCAATAACATCGACAGTAAGACGATCTTTATTCTTCTCCAAGTAGTACTTTCTTACGCCAGGAGTAGTGGTTTTCTCGTCTTTCTCCATAGCTCTAAGATAGAACATATGGTAATAAAACAACGACTGGATGCTTTCTGTTGCTCTTGACGAATTGTTTTCAAGTTCTTTCCATTTTTGTATAAAGACCTTTTTCCCTTCAGCATCTAATCTTTTATAGATATAGGATTTAAAGATATCTGCATCTGAAAGAGGCAAACCCCTATTATTAAGTGTATTAAAAATTGTCAATGCTGTTTCTTGATCATCGGCATCAATAGGCAACAAGATGGTGTAATTAAGTAACGCATTAACGAAATGAAATATCTGAAATGTGCTATCTTTCGCCTTTTTCTCATATAACTCTGCAAACTTATTGTAATTCTTAGAATAATTATCTACCGCACCATCTACAGTCTCACCCGTCTCAAGGATTTTCCGAAGTAGTTCATTTCCTGAATCGGATACTACTTCTGAGGTCAAAAGAATCTGACTCCTATCCACTTCACCTGTCATTTCATTTTCTTTCCATAGGGCAGGTTTAATCTTACCTATGAAATTTGTCACTTCTGGGGTTTTATTCTCTTCATTCTCTAATTTTTTAAAGATAGCACGTAATAGGAGAAATAATGATGTTATTCTTTGTTGACCGTCAATAATCTGCCGTATTTTTGGTGAGTCAGGATTGTCTTCCTTGTACGAGACCACGCAACCAAGAAAATAGCTTTTGGCACCCCCAGGTTGAGTATGGTCTTTCGAAAACTCCCAAATATCATCAAATAACGTGATAATCTCGTCATCACTCCATGAATAAGGACGTTGATATTCAGGAATCACGAAAGGTCTTTCTTGTCCACTTTTTAATAATTCTAAAACGGTTAGTTTATTGACCTCAATATTTGCTTGAGACATAATGATATTGTTTTATATTAATAATCTAATGAATGATGGAATGTCAACATCCTCTTTCTTAGGTCGCTATCAGGCAAATGATGATAAGGGAGATTTTGAATATTATGGGAGTCCGGCTCAACTATGCTTTTTTTATTCCTTTTTTACCAACACCTCTCTTACAGACAAAGTCAATAACAACATTTGTGTCAAGAAACACTTTCATTTGGCCCGTTCCTCCCACATTAGTTCAAGCTCTTTGTCAATGTCTAACCCTTCAGGCAGTGGCCCTAACACCATTGAAAGAAGGCCTTCAGATGCTACAAGGCTGTCGTCGAAGTGTGGGAATACCAGTTCTTTCTCGGACTTTGCTGCCTGCTGTTCATCTTTCTTCTCAACAAGTCTATCGGCAAGCCATTGGCGGTCGCTGGCAGAAAGGGACAATCCTTGAATGTAGTTCCAAAGATTGTTCATTGCCGGATTGCTATAGGTTGCAGTACTCATTTTCATGTCTCCTTTCAGTTTGCAAAGATACACATTTTTCCCAACATAACAAGAAAAAGAAATCCCCGCCAGCATAAACTAGCAGGGAATAGGGCAAAAAGATGGGTGCTTAGCAAATTATGTAAGTGCTATGCTCAGTTATGTTTAAAATGATTATTTCTTTATCATTTTTGAAGGAAGAATGCGGTCAACGATGACCATATCCGTTTCTATATGGAAAACATATACCCACCGTTTATTATGAGATACCATGCGGCAAGCTCTTGGATGGTAACACCGGATGTCGGCATATCGACTCGGGCGATATAGGTCAGCAAAGATTGAGAGCGAATTGACCTCGGCTATCATTGCATCAATATAACGATTCGCCCCTTCTTTCGACATGACCGTTGTTAGAAATTCATACAGTGCGTCCATATCGAGCACTGCCATGCGATGTATTCTAACCTTATAGGTTGTCATAATGCTCGTTCACCCTCTTTCTTAATATGCCGAAGTATTCCTCCACCGTCATCAGTTCTTCTTCTGGCGTTTTAGTCATTTTTTCAGATACATCACGTGAGGGCGACGGCACATGAATCGACACTTTTGCGATAGGATTTTCCGCACATTCTATAGTATCCATAATAAACTCCTTTCAATTTGCAAAAATACAACTTTTTCCCGAAATAGAAAGAAAAAAAACCTGCCAGCCAAAAAACCAGCAGGAATTGGGTTGAAGAAATGAGCGGTTAGATCAATCTTTGTTTTCTTAAGGTGTGTTCTATTTATTTGTTTCCATTGTCGCGTCCCGTCGGGACGCAGTTTACTGACGTCTGAGTATCACGGCACTGCGCCTTCGGCTTGTACCGTGTTATTAATAGTCTCACCCCTTCTGGGTGATTTATAGAAGTTCCCTTAATAATGTATCAGTGAGGAAACTATCTATGAAGGCAAAGCCTATCAATGGCATGCTTTGATTTTTCCGCTTCGCTAGTGATGGTCATTCAAAGGATGTACGTCTTTACCTTCAACATTTGTCAAGTTGTTTGTCGATGTCAAACCCTTCGGGCAGTGGACCTAACATCATTGAAAGAAGGCTTTCAGATGGTACAAAGCCGTCGTCGAAGTGTGAGAATACCAGCTCTTTCTCGGACTTTGCTGCCTGCTGTTCATCTGTCTTCTCAACAAGCCTATCGGCAAGCCATTGGCGGTCGCT
>CAMVMF010000001.1 GCA_947168515.1 uncultured Bacteroidales bacterium | reverse complement strand
CATCTTTTTTATTTTGCAAAGATAATCATATTTTTTCGATGCAAATATACGAGAGACGCGACAATGGCGACCATCAGTGCGACAGCCAGTTGCCATTCAGAGCTCTACGGCCTTTCTTGTAGCACACTCATCACACAGATACTTGTCAAACTTCAGAATGCAATGTAATATAAATTTCACTACAATCCCAAAAGTAACGAAAATAGGCGAAAGAATCCATCCGTATTAATATGAAAAAAATATAATTAAAAATACATATCATAAAAAAATGATATATTTGCAAATCAATAAAACAGGGTCGAAAACCTGGAAAATACTATATGAAAGGTCGTTATGTGTTTTTTTATTGCATCGAATGTTGGCACTTTTAGTGTTTTTGCTGGTTTTGACCTCCTGAAAAGGCCTGTTTTGAGTAGATAAAGAGATAACAAAAATACAAAAAATTAGTATGATGAAAAATCTAACTTTAAAACACTATCAGACCCCTGTTGTCAAGGTGGTCAAATTCAAAATCGAGAGTGGCTTTGCCGGGTCTCCCACTGAAAAAATAATCGTTCAGCCTGGCCAGTCCGTAAATCCAAATCCCGGCATGAACGAACAAATGCAAAGTGGTAGCTGGGACTGGCACTTGAACTAATAAAACAAAACAAAACGACTCAATTCAACTGAAAAAAGAAATGAAAAAAGTATCACTCATCCTTTTGAGCATTGCAACCATGGGCTCCATGCTCTTTGTTGGTTGCAAGAAAGACACTCAGACCGTCACCCTCGGTGTCAAGCTCGAGTCCGCTACCGCTGACGGCAAACTCTATATCGACGGTTATCGCAACCCCGTTTTCCTCGCCAACGGCGAGCAAATCAACGTCAATGGACGAACTCTCAACGTTGTGAAGAATGACAATGACCCAAACTACAAAGTCACCGTCGACTTCAATGGCCCCTACTATGCAGCCTACCCTGCCACCTTGCCCACGGCTTCCACTGGCTTTTCCGGCACTACCGACCAGCTTGTGCACCTGTCTCGTTGGCAGAAATATGAGTGCGATGCCAACGGCGTCCAAAACGTCAAACTGCCTGCCGCTGCCGTTATCACCGACAACTCCAACAAGCTGCTTTTCTACAACCTCTGCTCCCTGCTGGAAATCCAGTGGACCAACGCCTCCAATGCTGCCTACGACATCATCGGCATCGAGGTCACCGTTCCTGACCAGGCCCTGTATGGCGATGGCCGTGCTACCCTCAATGGCACCAGCTCCAAAATAACGATGACCGCTCCCATTACCAACAATCGCGTCAACCTCGACATTGCCAACAACTACCGTGAGACCGTCGCCGCCGGCGCTGCCAGCCGCAAGTACTATGTCGTTCTGCCCACCTTCTCTAACAAGAATGTCACCGTCAGAATCCAGACCCTGAAGCACAACCCAGCCACTGCCGACGACCAGAAACTCAAGACCGTCACCGTCAGCACCTCCGCCGCCGTCACCCTCCTGCGCAACACTATCGTCCCCATGCACATGAGTGCCACCCCCAAGGAGGACAACAGCCTCACCGGCTATTTCTCCATCAGCGACAACCTCAAAGTCGTCTTCTCCAGAGGCAATCTCCAGCACGTGGGTTCCACTAGCCCCAGTTCCGGCACTTGGAAATTCGCCGACCGCCAGTACGACTTTTTCGGAGACCTGAACTATGTAAATGCAGGTTACAGTTCTAGCGAAACAAGAGACCTATTCACCTGGAGCGAAAACCAAAAAGGTGACTATGGCCTAACTCCTTATGATGATTGGAATGATCAAGATGCATGGAATGAACCTTTCCTTGAATGGGGAAAGAAATCTATAATGCCTTCAACAGATGCCACAACAGGCGAGGCCAATGTATGGTTTACACTTACTGATGCAGAGTGGGATTACCTTATCAACGAGCGCGTTGTAGTAAACCGCACCTCTAAGGCTCCTCAATTGAGAGGTAAGGCTACTATTACCGGCATCATCAATCATCCTGCGGGCTCCCGTAATTCTGTCGATGGATTTATCCTTTTGCCAGACGATTGGGAGACCGAAGATGTTCCTGCAGATTTATCATTTAACTCCAATGGCAATAACCAGTATAATATAGCACAATGGGCTCGAATGGAGGCTGCTGGCGCCATGTTCTTACCCGCTGCCGGTTGGGCACGCGATTATGGTAAAGAAGGCAACGCGGTTGAAAGTGAATATAATGTAGGACACTATTGGTCCTCGACTAATATTATAGGTGGGAGAGGAGAAGCCTATTTTTTATATTTAGAACCCACTGCGAATGATTTTGCAAGGCGGTCTAGTTATGATACGAAGTATTATAGTGCCAAATCCGTCCGTCTAGTCAAAGCCGCTCCTGGCTATACTGTAACAGGACGTTGGAACTAGGATTATTAGAACACTACATTGTTCATCTATTTCTAGCGGGCGACCATTGGGTCGCCCGCTTTTTATTTGTTGGCCAAGCTGCCTTTTTCTTAACCTCACACACCCGATTGGAAGCGCGGTCCTTTTCTCCTGTCAGAGGTATTGACCGTGAGACAATTGTAAAAAATAGCCCTTGCGATGACGTTTTTCCATGTCTGACACCATCCAACAGTTCACTTTTTTCCCCATCAGACATCCGCCTACTGCTGCTGGACTCCTCTGTCGGATGCCCTTATTTTACTTGCCATGTGGGAATTGGTGGGGGCTGGCTTTGCCCGTGGTTGTTAATAACCTGTTGATAATTATATAGGTTGGACTCTTGTCGGTTGGGGGAATATGCGTATTTTTGCAAAACAAAAACAACAAAAAAACAAAGTGACTATGATGACCTTCAGCAACAACAGCCATATCAGAAGCGCATCGGAAGTGGCAGCCTTGGCACACCACATTTATCACGAAATGGAGTGGTTGGACTATCACCCCGACGACCCCTGCGACGACCCCCTGCTGGACCGCCTGGTCAGCGAGAGTTTCGCCGTCTGCGAGCGGGAGAACACCGACATCTACCAGATCTTCAGCGACGAGGTGGCCTCCTACTTGAAGTAGGACCCACCCCCCAGTCGCTCCCGGCTGCCCAGTGTCGGCACTCCTCAGCCTCACCGGTCGCCCTGTGGCTCCTCTGCCCAATCCACCAGGACTGGGGGCAGCAAATCGTTCTCACTCCCCAATCCCACCTGCCCATACTGCTGTTTTTTTGTCCCCAGTTTTCGTTGTAGCGTCCCTTCGGGACGCTCTGTGCGTACGCACTGCGCCACCTCTCCGCCCCACGCTTGCGCGGTGTTAGTGCCATTCAGTCTCCGCAAGGCTTTGTAGGGGCGTAGACCTCTCCCTCCGCCGACCATAAAATAGGTAAAAAATAAAATTCACCTATCGGTTTTAAGATTTAAGTGCGTAGGCTATTTATATTACATTTAACTTATGCTTGTATTAGGTTTTATCTATCCTGCATAAATTAAACGTAAGTAAATCATAAAGGAAAAGTTATTTATATGCAGCCCCTTTTAGTTGGTGTAAATTCGCCTGGCGCAAGTCTATCGGGTATATCACTTGACCCCTCCAGCGGACAGGTGATCCAACAGGGTTGGCCATACGTTAGTCACCTTGTTTTTTACCATCACGTGATTCGTTGACAACACCGTGAGAGATTATTTTTTTTAAATATACATCAATATTGAAAAAATATTTGTATATTTGCAAAATAAATAATAAGTATTTTTACTGCAGATGTCTCCTACACAATAACACATAGATTATGCGTAAATTGATTCTTTTGTTAGTAGGGTTGATGGGTGCGGCAATGGGATGGGGACAGGACTATGCCGACCACCGCAACGACCTGTGGGCAACGGTGGGGACGGATTTTTGGTTTTGTGTACCGAGGTCGATGACGGCCTTAAGTCCGAGCGAGTCGATGGTGTGCGTAACGGCGGAGCACAACTGCATGGTGACGGTGGAGATTCCTGGGCTAGACTACCGACAGACCTATCCGGTGCAGGCCTACACCGCCATAGATGTGCGGATGGACATAACGAATTTTTTGCCACTACCGCGCGACTATGTTGCATACCACGACAGCCTCCTCACCGGAGTGCCAGCGACGAGCCAGCCGGGCTACGGGCCACAGAACAGGGCCGTGCATGTGAGCAGTACCGACACCATTTCGGTGTCGGTGATGATACGGGGACTGGGCTCCACCGAAGTGCTGCAGATACTGCCCACCGAAATGCTGCGGGACGAGTATGTGATACAAAGTTATCCCGAGACTTCCTCCCGATCAAATCCACCATATACCACCCCAGCCAAAGCCTCACCTATAGGAGAGAGTTTTTTCGACATAGTGGCCACCGAAGACAGTACAGAAGTAGAAATCATTCTGGCCGACGACGACTGGATGGGGCGCCTGGCGGGCGACACATTCATGGTAACACTGATGAGGGGCCAAATGCTGCATGTGGGCGGTAATGACCAACTGATTGCCATAATAGGCTTCATTCCATCGCATGGTTTCACCCCCTCATTGGTCGAAGCCATAACGACCATTACCGACCTGAGCGGTACTCGGGTGAGGGCGTTGGGCCACAAACGCATAGGAGTGATAGAGGGTAATAGGGAGGCGATGATTCCATATATGAACATTGCAGGGGGCACCGCCAATTCGGATATGACTGTGGAGATGGCACTGCCCACGGCTTACGCGGGCAAGAGCTTTTTGGTGCCCAACATCAGCAAGTCGGACACCGACTACCTGCGCTTCACCGCCCTGGGCGAGGCCGCCACGCTGACCATCGTGGACGACTCGCGGCTGTCGGGCCGTGTGCGGACGGTGACGGTAGGCCCCTACCAGACCGAGTGGTTCCAGATGGTCTACGGCGAAGGACCCTTCTACATCACCTCCACGGCACCGGTGATGCTGGCCCTCTTTTCCATGGGCAACAACTTTAGGTACAGCCAACACACCTTCAACAATGGCGACCCATCGATGCTGATTGTGAAGCCGACAGAGTGGTGGAGCAGCGCCCCTATTCACCACCACACCCCGTTCTATCGCGATGCCAACGATAACGTTTACGCCGGCGAATACGAGACCCACCTGTTCTGCCGCACGGAGGACGTGCCCAATATGAGGATAGACAACCTCTCGGTGAGCCAGTCTTTTCGGACCATTGCAGGCACCCCGTTCAGCTACGCCTATTTCGACTACCAACACCTGGTCAACTCGCGCGGTGTGCACCGCATCTACTGCACCCAGCCGGGGTATTTCATGGCCTTCTGCCAGCAGTATTCCGATGCCATGCACGCCATGTGGACCCTGCCCCACAGCCAGCCTGGGGGCTGTTACCTGACGGTGAACGGCATAGCGGCAGACCAGCTGAAGAGCGACAGCCTGTGGTGCCTGTACGACACCATCGACTTCAGGGGCTGGAGCGAGCGTCCGGCCGACAGCATCGTCTGGGACTTTGGCGACGGGACCCGCCTGCAGCTGGCCTACGACCAGGGGCAGGAGGTGCGGCACGTGTATGCCGACACGGGACACTACGAGGTGACGCGCATCATCCGCTGGAGGGACGAGAGCGACGACGTGTATGTGGGCGGCAAGAGCTGCTTCACCCGCACACCGGACACCATGACGGCCCACCTGTGGGTGAGGCTGCACATAGACACCACCATATCCGTGCGGCTGTGCGAGGGCAGCTATTATTTCCGCGGTGTGGAATACTACTATACCGACACCTTCTATCAGACCACCTACTGGACTCCCTCGGGCTGCGACACGGTGTGGGCCATAGACCTGGTGACCTGCCCGCATTGCACCTTCAGAAGCGACACTATCATGGAGGAGCAGTTGCCCTGGACATACAACGGGGTCACTTTCAGCAAATCGCAGACCGACTACCCCGTATACTTAGACATCGACGACGAGTGCGACAGCATCATCTACTACACCCTGGTGGTGCGCAGCGGCTGGAACCCCGACATGGACAGCGTGATACTGATGGTGCCCAACATCTTCACCCCCACACGGGAAGACAACAACCGGTTCCGGGTGGTGGCCAACGAATATGTCAAGGAGATGAGGGTGTGGCTCTTCGACCGGCAGGGGATACTGGTGAAGGAATACGACGGCCTGACGGAGGACTGGGACGGCACCAAGGACGGCACCCCGCTGCGGCAGGGGACCTATGTCTACTATATCCGCTACAGAGACACCAAGGCCAACGGGTGGAAGAGCCTGAAGGGCACGGTGACCCTGGTACGCTGAGCCCCAAAGCAACATCGCAGGATGGTTTCAACACCCTAGTGACAAAGATCAGAACGAATTTTGTAACCCAATTATTTACCCAAGGCGTTCATTGGGCTAGATATGTTGTGCCCTTCAGGGCTTTTCAAGGGGTTACCAACTCTCAATTCTCAATTCTCAATTCTCAACGGGTGCGCACTAAAAATCGTGCGTTTTATGTTGTGCCCTTTCAAGGCGTCATTTGTAACCCAATCATTTACCCAAGACGTTGCCATTGGGCTAGATCTGTTCTAGCCCCTTCAGGGCTTTTCAAGGGGTTACCTTTTAATAATACCATACCAGCGAAGCGCAGTGTGGTGACTGATAATCAACACCTCACGTGCGTCTCAGAGAAGCCTCGGAGAGACTTAACATTAATAACACCGTACAAGCAAAGCGCAGTGCGGTGACTGATAATCAACATCTCACGTGCGTCTCGGAGAGACGCGACCTTGTCTATGAGCCAATAGCGTACAATTTTTTATTAAATATTTATTGAGAACAAAAAAAAATATGTATATTTGCAAAAAAATTTATTGGGTTTCTAGCTAGGGTTGTTCCCCTTGCACAATAACAATAGTTTATGCGTAAATTGATTCTTTTGTTAGTAGGGTTGATGGGTGCGGCAATGGGATGGGGACAGGACTATGCCGACCACCGCAACGACCTGTGGGCAACGGTGGGGACGGATTTTTGGTTTTGTGTACCGAGGTCGATGACGGCCTTAAGTCCGAGCGAGTCGATGGTGTGCGTAACGGCGGAGCACAACTGCATGGTGACGGTGGAGATTCCTGGGCTAGACTACCGACAGACCTATCCGGTGCAGGCCTACACCGCCATAGATGTGCGGATGGACATAACGAATTTTTTGCCACTACCGCGCGACTATGTTGCATACCACGACAGCCTCCTCACCGGAGTGCCAGCGACGAGCCAGCCGGGCTACGGGCCACAGAACAGGGCCGTGCATGTGAGCAGTACCGACACCATTTCGGTGTCGGTGATGATACGGGGACTGGGCTCCACCGAAGTGCTGCAGATACTGCCCACCGAAATGCTGCGGGACGAGTATGTGATACAAAGTTATCCAGAGACCGCCTCCTCCTTCATACCCCCAGACGCCCCAATCGATTCCAGCATCAAGTATTCCCCGATAGGAGAGAGCTTTTTCGACATAGTGGCCACAGAAGACAGTACCGAGGTAGAAATCATTCTGGCCGACAACGACTGGATGGGACGGCAGGCGGGCGACACATTCATGGTAACAATGATGAGGGGCCAAATGCTGCATGTGGGCGGTAAAGACCAGTGGGCTGCCACCCCTGGCTTTATCCCAACACATGGTTTCACCCCTTCATTGGTTCAGGCGGTGATGCCTATTACCGACCTGAGCGGAACCCGGGTGAGGGCGTTGGGAGGCAAACGCATAGGAGTGATAGAGGGTAATAGGGAGGCAATGATTCCTTTTATGCACTGGGTTGGTGGCACCGCCAATTCGGATATGACTGTGGAGATGGCACTGCCCACGGTCTATGCGGGCAAGAGTTTTTTGGTGCCCAACATCAGCAGGTCGGACACCGACTACCTGCGATTTACCGCCCTGGGCGAGGCCGTGACGCTGACCATCGTGGACGACTCGCGGCTGTCGGGCCGTGTGCGGACGTTGACGGTAGGTCCCTACCAAACCCAGTGGTTCCAGATGGTCTATGGCGAAGGCCCCTTCTACATCACCTCCACGGCACCGGTGATGTTGGCAGTCTTTTCCATGGGCAATGACTATTCACATAGCCAGCACACCTTCAACAATGGCGACCCATCGATGCTGATTGTGAAGCCGACAGAGTGGTGGAGCAGCGCCCCTATTCACCACCACACCCCGTTCTATCGCGATGCCAACGATAACGTTTACGCCGGCGAATACGAGACCCACCTGTTCTGCCGCACGGAGGACGTGCCCAATATGAGGATAGACAACCTCTCGGTGAGCCAGTCTTTTCGGACCATTGCAGGCACCCCGTTCAGCTACGCCTATTTCGACTACCAACACCTGGTCAACTCGCGCGGTGTGCACCGCATCTACTGCACCCAGCCGGGGTATTTCATGGCCTTCTGCCAGCAGTATTCCGATGCCATGCACGCCATGTGGACCCTGCCCCACAGCCAGCCTGGGGGCTGTTACCTGACGGTGAACGGCATAGCGGCAGACCAGCTGAAGAGCGACAGCCTGTGGTGCCTGTACGACACCATCGACTTCAGGGGCTGGAGCGAGCGTCCGGCCGACAGCATCGTCTGGGACTTTGGCGACGGGACCCGCCTGCAGCTGGCCTACGACCAGGGGCAGGAGGTGCGGCACGTGTATGCCGACACGGGACACTACGAGGTGACGCGCATCATCCGCTGGAGGGACGAGAGCGACGACGTGTATGTGGGCGGCAAGAGCTGCTTCACCCGCACACCGGACACCATGACGGCCCACCTGTGGGTGAGGCTGCACATAGACACCACCATATCCGTGCGGCTGTGCGAGGGCAGCTATTATTTCCGCGGTGTGGAATACTACTATACCGACACCTTCTATCAGACCACCTACTGGACTCCCTCGGGCTGCGACACGGTGTGGGCCATAGACCTGGTGACCTGCCCGCATTGCACCTTCAGAAGCGACACTATCATGGAGGAGCAGTTGCCCTGGACATACAACGGGGTCACTTTCAGCAAATCGCAGACCGACTACCCCGTATACTTAGACATCGACGACGAGTGCGACAGCATCATCTACTACACCCTGGTGGTGCGCAGCGGCTGGAACCCCGACATGGACAGCGTGATACTGATGGTGCCCAACATCTTCACCCCCACACGGGAAGACAACAACCGGTTCCGGGTGGTGGCCAACGAATATGTCAAGGAGATGAGGGTGTGGCTCTTCGACCGGCAGGGGATACTGGTGAAGGAATACGACGGCCTGACGGAGGACTGGGACGGCACCAAGGACGGCACCCCGCTGCGGCAGGGGACCTATGTCTACTATATCCGCTACAGAGACACCAAGGCCAACGGGTGGAAGAGCCTGAAGGGCACGGTGACCCTGGTGCGCTGAACCCAAGGCAACATCGCAGGATGGTTTCAACACCCTAGCGACAAGGATCAGAACGAATTTTGTAACCCAATCATTTACCCAAGGCGTTGCCATTGGGCTAGATATGTTGTGCCCTTACAGGGCGTCACTTGTAACCCAATCATTTTACCCAAGGCGTTGCCATTGGGCTAGATCTGTTTAAGCCCCTTCAGGGCTTTTCTAGCGGTTACCTTTTAATAATACCATACAAGCGAAGCGCAGTGGGGTGACTGATAATCAATGCCTCACGGGCGTCTCAGAGAAGCCTTGGAGAGGCTTAACATTAATAACACCGTACAAGCAAAGCGCAGTGCGGTGACTGATAATCAACATCTCACGTGCGTCTCGGAGAGACGCGACCTTGTCTATGAGCCAATAGCGTACAATTTTTTATTAAATATTTATTGAGAACAAAAAAAAATATGTATATTTGCAAAAAAATTTATTGGGTTTCTAGCTAGGGTTGTTCCCCTTGCACAATAACAATAGTTTATGCGTAAATTGATTCTTTTGTTAGTAGGGTTGATGGGTGCGGCAATGGGATGGGGACAGGACTATGCCGACCACCGCAACGACCTGTGGGCAACGGTGGGGACGGATTTTTGGTTTTGTGTACCGAGGTCGATGACGGCCTTAAGTCCGAGCGAGTCGATGGTGTGCGTAACGGCGGAGCACAACTGCATGGTGACGGTGGAGATTCCTGGGCTAGACTACCGACAGACCTATCCGGTGCAGGCCTACACCGCCATAGATGTGCGGATGGACATAACGAATTTTTTGCCACTACCGCGCGACTATGTTGCATACCACGACAGCCTCCTCACCGGAGTGCCAGCGACGAGCCAGCCGGGCTACGGGCCACAGAACAGGGCCGTGCATGTGAGCAGTACCGACACCATTTCGGTGTCGGTGATGATACGGGGACTGGGCTCCACCGAAGTGCTGCAGATACTGCCCACCGAAATGCTGCGGGACGAGTATGTGATACAAAGTTATCCCGAGACATACCCCAAGGTAGGGGACAGCTTTTTCGACGTAGTGGCCACCGAAGACAGCACTGAGGTGGAAATCATTTTGGCCGACGACGACTGGATGGGACGCCTGGCAGGCGACACATTCATGGTAACACTGATGAGGGGACAGATGTTGCATGTGGCTGGCAAGGACCAGCCTATTAATAGGGGTGGAGATATCCCATCCCATGGGTTCACCCCATCATTAGTCATTGCAATAACGACTATTACCGACCTGAGTGGGACCCGGGTGAGGGCGTTGGACTGCAAACGCATAGGAGTGATAGAGGGTAATAGGGAGGCGATGATTCCATTTATGGACTGGGTTGGTGGCACCCCCAATTCAGATATGGCTGTGGAGATGGCACTGCCCACGGCCTACGCGGGCAAGAGTTTTTTGGTGCCCAACATCAGCAGGTCGGACACCGACTACCTGCGATTTACCGCCCTGGGCGAGGCCGTGACGCTGACCATCGTGGATGACTCGCGGCTGTCGGGCCGTGTACGGACGATGACGGTGGGCCCCTACCAAACCGAGTGGTTCCAGATGGTCTACGGCGAAGGACCCTTCTACATCACCTCCACGGCACCGGTGATGCTGGCCCTCTTTTCCATGGGCAACAACTTTAGGTACAGCCAACACACCTTCAACAATGGCGACCCATCGATGCTGATTGTGAAGCCGACAGAGTGGTGGAGCAGCGCCCCTATTCACCACCACACCCCGTTCTATCGCGATGCCAACGATAACGTTTACGCCGGCGAATACGAGACCCACCTGTTCTGCCGCACGGAGGACGTGCCCAATATGAGGATAGACAACCTCTCGGTGAGCCAGTCTTTTCGGACCATTGCAGGCACCCCGTTCAGCTACGCCTATTTCGACTACCAACACCTGGTCAACTCGCGCGGTGTGCACCGCATCTACTGCACCCAGCCGGGGTATTTCATGGCCTTCTGCCAGCAGTATTCCGATGCCATGCACGCCATGTGGACCCTGCCCCACAGCCAGCCTGGGGGCTGTTACCTGACGGTGAACGGCATAGCGGCAGACCAGCTGAAGAGCGACAGCCTGTGGTGCCTGTACGACACCATCGACTTCAGGGGCTGGAGCGAGCGTCCGGCCGACAGCATCGTCTGGGACTTTGGCGACGGGACCCGCCTGCAGCTGGCCTACGACCAGGGGCAGGAGGTGCGGCACGTGTATGCCGACACGGGACACTACGAGGTGACGCGCATCATCCGCTGGAGGGACGAGAGCGACGACGTGTATGTGGGCGGCAAGAGCTGCTTCACCCGCACACCGGACACCATGACGGCCCACCTGTGGGTGAGGCTGCACATAGACACCACCATATCCGTGCGGCTGTGCGAGGGCAGCTATTATTTCCGCGGTGTGGAATACTACTATACCGACACCTTCTATCAGACCACCTACTGGACTCCCTCGGGCTGCGACACGGTGTGGGCCATAGACCTGGTGACCTGCCCGCATTGCACCTTCAGAAGCGACACTATCATGGAGGAGCAGTTGCCCTGGACATACAACGGGGTCACTTTCAGCAAATCGCAGACCGACTACCCCGTATACTTAGACATCGACGACGAGTGCGACAGCATCATCTACTACACCCTGGTGGTGCGCAGCGGCTGGAACCCCGACATGGACAGCGTGATACTGATGGTGCCCAACATCTTCACCCCCACACGGGAAGACAACAACCGGTTCCGGGTGGTGGCCAACGAATATGTCAAGGAGATGAGGGTGTGGCTCTTCGACCGGCAGGGGATACTGGTGAAGGAATACGACGGCCTGACGGAGGACTGGGACGGCACCAAGGACGGCACCCCGCTGCGGCAGGGGACCTATGTCTACTATATCCGCTACAGAGACACCAAGGCCAACGGGTGGAAAAGCCTAAAGGGCACGGTGACCCTGGTGCGCTGAACCCCAAGGCAACATCGCAGGATGGTTTCAACCCGCTAGTGGCACAAGTAAGAACGAATAATGTTTGATAAGCTAACTCTTGACAAATAGAACTTAACGCTGCCACCCAAAGAAGAAATAGACAAAAAATAAAAATAGCACTATGAAAAAACAATTATTGGTTTTGCTGACCATCATGACTACTTGCGGGGCGGTCCTTGCCGGACCCGTGCCCCGGGAGAGAGCCAAGGCCGTAGCACAAAATTTTGCATACCGGCATGGGTTGAAAAAACTGATGCAGTATGAGTTGACCGAATCCTCCACCAAGGGGGACTACAACGAATTCTATGTCTTTGCCAGCGGAGGCGGCGGAGGGTTTGTGTTGGTGAGTAAGGACGACTGTGTGACCCCCATTCTGGGCTATTCGGAGCAGGGCTCACTGCCGGAGCAAGACCTGCCGGAGCATATCGAAGCATGGCTGAGGGACTATGACAACCAGATCCGCTTCTACCGTGAGCAGGGCGCAGGCCTCAGTCCCGAGGTGCAAGCCGAATGGGCCAAACTGGAGCAGCCAGGCGCAAAGACCGCTACCCACGTAGCTCCCGCGGTAAGCCCTCTGCTGACCACCACGTGGGACCAGTTTGGCACCAACAGTGCTGCCACATACAACTTGTTCTGCCCCAAGGTAGGCAGCACGCATTGCGTAACAGGCTGCGTGGCCACCGCCATGGCGCAGGTGATGAAATACTGGAACTGGCCGCGGCAGGGCCGTGGCAGCAAGAGCTACGTGTGGAACAGCACCACCCTGTCGTCCACCTTCGCCGACACCGTATTCCACTGGGAGCGCATGCCTAATGAGCTGACGACCTCGTCGAGCCAGGCAGAGATAGAGGCGGTGGCCTCGTTGATGTACAATGTGGGCATTGCCGTGAGCATGGAGTATGGGACAGGTTCCAGCAGTGCCTTCTCCTCCATTAATTCCAGCCAAGAGAGCGAGAACTACTCTACCGTAGACGTGGCCCTGCGCAATTACTTCCACTACAAGTACACCACCAACGCCATTTTTTCCTCAGGCTTTTCGGACGCAGAATGGAAAAACCAGCTGAAGATGGAGCTTAATGCCGGCAGGCCGGTCTTGTATTCGGGAAGCAGCCAGAATGGCGGGGGCCATGCCTTTGTGTTGGACGGATACGACAGCGAAGGACTGTTCCACGTGAACTGGGGCTGGGGAGGCCTGGCCGACGGATACTACGCCATAGGCTCGCTGCGTCCTCGCTATGGCGGCACTGGGGCCAGCTCGACAAACACTTACGATTACAACAACAGCGCCATCATCGGCATCGAGCCCGTGTCCACCATAGCCCCCGAGAACGGCACCACCACCATTACAGCCATTCCCTACAATGCCAGCCATGGCACAGTCAGCGGCAGCGGCACCTACAACAACTATGACAACATGGTAGTGCTGACGGCCACCCCGGCTGCAGGCTATCTCTTCAAGTGCTGGAGCGACGGCAACCGTTACAATCCACGCTACATAAGGGCCACGGGAGGCAACCAGACCTATACGGCTTGTTTTGCCGAGAAGAGTTCATTGTATAGGGAATACTATAATGTCAGCAACCCCGGCTCGTGCTACTATCGGGGCTCAACCTCTGTCACAGAATGGGGCATCAAGCTCCCCTATGACATGATATCCGCCTTTGACTATTTGGACAAGGTGGTCTTCTATGCCCTTGCGGGCACCTACACGATAAAGGTGTACAGCGGCAGCAACACCTCGTCGTGGACCGAGGAGTACAGTACCGCATACACCTGCAGCCGTGCGGGTTGGGACTCGATAGTGCTGGCCACTCCCGTACGTATCAGCAGCAATATGCCTCTGTGGATTACCTTGGGCAACACCGAAGGAGTCGACAGACCCATCGATTGCGAAGACAGCTACTCCAATGACGATTATTGGGAGAAAGATAATGGGATATGGGATTACTATAGTAATGGTTTGCCGGCCCTTATCCGGGGCCATTTTGGTTTCGACGGCGGCACGCCTATGGCCCCCACGGGGCTTACGGTGAGCAACATCAGCAGCCAGGGGGCCACGCTCAGCTGGACAATGCCCAGCACCTCCCTGTCATTAGCAGGCTACGAAGTGGCCTACGGAGTAGGGGCCGTGCCCGAAATGATGGAAACAATGTCTACCGCCACGACCACGGCAACCCTTACAGGTTTGAGAAACGACACCTACTACAACGTCTTCGTCAGGGCTAAGTATGGCACCGGCACGACGGGAAGCGAGTGGGTGACGGCTTCGTTCCGCACCTATGATGCCACCACCATCACCAACCCCGTGGTGGTGACGGCCATGGCCAACGAGGAGGGTTGGGGCACGGTGTCGGGCTCTGGCACCTACCAAAGCGGCACCAGCGTGACGCTGACAGCCACGGCCATGCCGGGCTACCAGTTTACCGGCTGGGAGGACAACACCACCAGTGCCACCCGCACGGTGATGCCGACAGCCGACGCCACCTATGTGGCCTATTTTGCACCTGTGGGCTATACCGTTACGGCAGCGGGCGAGGGTGGCACCGTGGCCATCGAAGGGGATGGAAGCTGGACTGACAACGGCACCACCTATTATCCTTATCTATCCACTGTCTGCCTCACCCCAATACCCTCGGCAGGCTATGCCTTCAAACAATGGAACGACGGCAACACCACCAATCCGCGCTACATTACGGTGACGGGGGATGCCAACTATACCGCCACCTTTGCCAGCACAGGCAGCAAGGTGGTAGTTACGGGCAGGGAGAACGAAGTGAGTGTGACCACCACCGAGACAGCATCGATGGCCATCTATGACATGATGGGACGCTGCGTCTACAGCGGCCAGGCCACAGCAGGGTCAGCGAACAACGTCTTGCTGCAGACTGCCGGCGTGTATCTGGTGAAGGTGGGCAGCAGCTTTGCCGAAAAAATTGTGGTAAGATAAATATATAAAAAAACGGAAAGATGAAAACGAAATATATATCTCCCAAAGTGACCGTGGTGCCCTTTGTGGTAGAAAAAGGCTACAACGGCAGCGTGGGCTACAGCTCAGCCCAACATGACGATGTGCTGTTTCATTTTACAGCCACGGACAATACCGGTTCGCGATTCGGCAACGACCAGTTTAGCAATATTGCCGGCAATAATAGTGACTATAATTTCTTTGGAGACTGAATTATGAAAAAAAGAGAGAACAGTCGATGGGGGCTAGTGAGCATGCTATGGATGGTGGTAGTGCTTGCCTCCAATACATTTACCGCCTGCAACAAAGACGAGGACGGGCAGGTGACCCTGAAAGTGAACTCAGAACAATACTATGGTATTGGCAAGGCCTATGTGGACGAAGACCTGTTCACCTGCTGGAGCAACGGCGATGCGGTGAGAATCAATGGCGAGGAGAAGAACATCGTCATCAGCACCGTCAACAACCAAACCTCCTGCTATATATATAATGTAAATCCGGCGGAGAGCTATTGGTCGATTTTTCCCAGCTCGGTGGCTTCGGGAGCCAGCTACGCCAGCAGCGGCACCATCAACGGCATTGTCTTGCCGGCCAGCCAGCCCTACACCGTGTACGATGGCAAACAGATGGTGCCCACCGTCATGACAGCCTATCTGGGTTCGACCACGGGCACTATCAGTTACCACAACGCCTGCATCGCCCTGCAGCTAACCCTGACCAACAACTACAGCAGAGACCTGTTGTTGAACGATGTGAGGGTGAGTACCAGCCATGCCCCTCTCAACGGTTCCTTTAGCATTACGGGAGTCGATGGCAACGAACCCACATTGGTATGGGCAAGTGGCAACACGGTGGCAGAAGCCAACAAAAGAATGGAACTAACCTTTGGGAGTGACGGGCTGAGCCTGCCTTCGGGTCAAGAGGTAACCCTCTTTGTGATACTGCCCCCAACGGACAACTACCCAGACAACAAATTCACCATAGGAGTGACGGCCACGGACGGAGCCGACAACAGCAATGGTGTGACGGTGTATGAGTTTTCACACACCCAGAGCAGTAGCGCCAACGGAGCATTTGAGCGTAACAAGTTGGCCCCCATCCACATCATGCTGAACGACCCCCACACCTTGGTGCTGAAAGGGCTGGGCACCACGGCCAATCCCTACCATATCTATACCCCCGAAGACCTCCAGAGCATGCAGCACCTTGTGGCCATGGGCTATGAGCCCATCGGCAACGGGACCGCGTTTGCCAGTGCCTACTACCAGCTGATGAACGACATAAGCCTTGCCGAGGCCTTGAGCGGTCCCATAGGCACGGCCTCCAGCAACTTCACCGGCCACTTCGACGGCCAGGGACACACGCTCTCCAACCTGTCTGTCAACGCCGGTCTTTTCGGCTATATCAGCGAGGGGGCGACAATCCAAAACCTGACAGTAGAGGGAGCCACCATAAGTATGGCCGAAACCGCGGTGGGAGGAGTGATCTGCGCCATGGCCAGCAAGGCGGTTGTAGACCATTGCCAGGTGACCGGCATGGTGAGTTTTGCCAATATGCCTGCGTCGGCAGCTTATGTGGGCGGCATTGTGGGCAATGCCGTATCCACCACGACCGGTACCACCCAGGTTAGCAACTGCCACAATGGAGCCCAGCTGTCGGTCCAAGGGTCCACGGGGGCCCATCGTGTGGGCGGCATCGTAGGCCGTTTGCTGAACAGCTCGGTATACAACAGCTACACCATGCTCAACACCACCACCGCAAATGCCTACGTCATCAGTGCCGCCAACGCCTGTGTGGGCGGCATCGTGGGCCGAATGGACGGCGATGCCTATGTGGTCAACTGCTATTACGGACTGTACGACAACATCAGCGGGACCGCCGGCTGCTATGCCGACATCTGCGGCGAGATAGGGAGCGACGCACGGGTGCAGCAGAGCTATTATCGCGACGGCATCTTTGCGAAGGGTGACCTAGATGCCAACAATATGACAGGCGTATACCCCTATGCTGGCCAGCAATACCAGATAGGGTCCGGCAGCCTGGTGGGAACCTTGCTCAATGCAACGGCAAGAGCCATCGGGATGGCCACATGGACGGTACCCTCCACCGCTGCACAGGCCCCAACCCTGACGTATTGAACACCCGACAGAAAAAAACAATAGGATACACAGATAACACACTATTTGTCATGCCTTGCAACTGCGTCTTGGAAAGTGCCAAAGATGTGTTATCTGTGTAGAATCCAAAAGGTTTCACCATTGCAAAAAGGCCACAACGAATGAAACTTTTTTTTGCACTCCATGAAAAGAAATATAAATTTTTTTGCAATTCATACAATAATATAGTGAATTTTGTGTTAATTGAGATATAATTAAATAATCGTTAATATGGCAAATCAAAAACAGGTACAAAAGCGTCATTTTATCATTGACCATTGCCTACGAGACACCCTGCGTGAGTACACGCTGGAGGACATGTTGGAAACTGTGAATACCGCCCTAGGCGAATTGGGCATACGTCCGATCAGCGAGCGGCAATTGTACAACGACATTGCCTTTATACAAAGCGAAGATGGCTATGGAGCAGAAATAGAAACGCAACGTGTTGTGCGATTGGACGAGAAAGGACGCAATCGGTCATACGTTATCTATCGTTATCGTGACCCCAACTACAGCATCCACAACATACACCTACCGGAGCTGCAGTTGCGATTCTTCAATGCCGTCATAAACAGCATGATAGACTTTTCAAATGTGCCCATGCAGCAATGGCTGAGCGACCATTACACCAAGTTGCGCAGCATATTTGACGGCATGCCTGTGGACACGTGTCTGATGATGGACGACAATCCCTTTTTGGGCGGGAAGAAAGCCAAAGACTTCGTGACCATCTTCGAGAAAGTTTTTTCAGCGATACTCAACAAACAGGCTTTGGACATATTGGTAGACACATCGGCCTATGGTGTCATCAAGGGCTGTCTGCATCCCTTCTTCCTGAGGCAGTTTAGTCGCCGCTGGTATGTGCTGGGCATCATGTCCCACCGTCCCAACAAGATTTTCACCTTTCCCATAGACCTTTTGCAGAAAGTGTCCTTTTCCAAGGAACGCTATATGAACTATCCTTTCAATCCCGAAGAGTATTTTGAAGACCTCATAGGAGTGAATGACCCTGGCACTCCTCCTGTCGATGTCCACCTGCGCTTCTATGGTTCACTGGCCAAGCAGCTGGAGTTTAACCCGCTGCATGGCTCACAACGGAGCCATTGGGAAACCATCAACGGCGAACCTGTGCTGGATGTGCACCTGTTTGTAAAGCAAAATCTGGAGTTGGAGAACCTGTTAATGGGTTTTGTGGGAATGATGGAAGTGCTAGGGCCCAACGATTTGATAAAGAAATACCACGAGAATCTGCGCTGGGCCTGCTCGAAAAACGGAATAGCCCTGAAGGATTAAGGTGACCTCTAGAAAAGCCCTGAAAGGGCTTAAACATATCGCCCAATGGCAACGCCTTGGGTAAGGATTGGGTTGTAAATGACGCCCTGTAAGGACAAAACATAAAACGCACGTTTTATAGAACTCACATTAAGTCAATAATAAAGGCAGATAGAACAACAGAGAGGCCGCGCAAAAGCGTGGCCTCTCTCAGCATATATGTATGCCCGGCAAGTTGCTATTCGGGATAGATAATCTGCAGCCCATAACAACTTTCGAGGGCTCCCTCCTTGATTTCGACAATGGTGTCGGGCAGGGTAATGGTTTGCAAAGCACCATTGTAGCGGAAGGCATCGGTGCCGATATATCTCACCGAATACTCATTCCAGTTGTAGAACACGGCAGCGGGCAGCTTGACATCGGGCTCGTAGGCATCCATGCTGATGAGTTCCAACTCGTTGCCGAAGCAAATCTTGAAAAAGAAATGGGCGTAGGGACGTTCTACCTCGATATATTCGCCGGAACCGACCTGATAGCCATTGCTGTCTTCGGGGTCCAGGGAGTATTTCTTGCCCTTGACGGCGGAGCCGGTGACGACTTTCTTGTAATGGCCGTCGGTATATTTGATGGAGCAGTGGGGCGAGATGCGGATGACACCAAACCATCCGGTGCCGACGCGCAGCTCCTCGTTCATCCATTTGAGTTTGCCGTTGTTGCAAAGGAGGATGTGTGAGCCCACAATCTGGGCTTTCTCGAACCAGGTGTCGGGATTGAGGGGTAGGCCGTAGCCAATAATGTTGAATCCCAACTCTTTGTCGTGTAGCAGCACATTGGGGCCGACAAAGTCGAGGAACTCGGAGATATAAAAACTCTCAGAATTGTCGACCAAGATTTCGTCTGCCAGGGTCTGGACCTGCTCGTCGCTGAGGGTGTCCCAATGGTCGGTATAGATAGCTGTCTTGTTGCAGATCAGATATTCGAAATTGTCGCCCGGCTCTATTTTCAGTCCATTGGTGAAGACGATACCGGTGCGAGGTTCCTTGTCGTCGTTGTGGAAAATGGCCAGCTCGTTGAGGATCTCATAGCTGTCGCAGCGGTCGACGGCAACGCGCAGGTCCTTGGTGCGGCAGACCAGCATGTAGGCTCCCATATCCAGCTTGCATACCAGGAATTTCTCCTCCTCGTTCTTGGGGTCGAGGAGTTCGCCGGAGGCCAACACCGGAATGGCGCCGCTCTTGATTTGAGCATGCCACTCCTTGGGGTAGTCGAGGTACTCAGAATTGCAGAAGGCATACTTGTGACCGCCTAGGTGGGCGATGAAATTGAAATTGGAGCCGTCGAAAGAGGTGCGTTTGATAGCCAACACGTCGGTAAACTCCAACTGGTCGGGGTCCCAAAGGGTTTTGCCATTGCGGATGAGGACGCAGCGGTTGTCGCTCTTGCGGAAAGCTTTGAGGAAGTCGCGACCATGCTTGTCGGGTTCGATGCGGTAGAACTCGGTGTAGGGGAGGATCTTGCCCTGGCGGATAAGGTAGCAGGTGGTTTCGTGCGTAATCTCAGTAGAGTTGAGGATGTCTAGGTAGAAAATGATGTAGTCGGGTTGTAGGCGCAGGCACATGATGGACTGGTGCCATTCGGGCAGGAGGGGATGGCCGTTGCTGAAAAGGTTGTAGGCTCCATGCCAGAAAACCTTAGAAATTTCAGCAGAGAGCTGGTCTTCGTTGTCGTAATGGGCGAAAGAGGTAGTATGGTCTGCTACATTGAGGTTATACCAGATGCCGTCGTCCAGGGCCTGCATGGCCAAGGGTTTGCCTTCGGGGCTGGAGACGACGATTTTTTCATACCAGTAGTTGAATAATTCAGAGCCATCGACATAGGCAAGATTGAAGAGACCATTGTTTTCGATGAGGTTGACTTGTACACCTTCGGAGAGTTGATAGGTTTCAGCGATATTCATTACTTATTGCTATTTAATGGGATAGATGCTGTTGTCTGTCCGGGATTTATAACTACTTTTTTGGCGGACCTGCCCGAGCCTGTCGGCGTTCGACCAAGGCTGGAGAAGTAAATTAACGCCACAAATTGGATTGCAAAATTACAATTTTTTTACGAATTATGGAAAAAAGTTTCACTTTTTTCTCGCCTTTTTTAGAAGTAGCCCCACCCAAAACCACCAACGCCTATGAATACTTGTTGCAGACAGAGACGAAGAGGCCTACCGAGAAAGTGCAATAGGATGGAACAATCTGCATTTTGCTAATATTCATTTCGCTATCAACACCCGAAAAAACGGAAATATTTGAAGGCCAAAAGAGTGTTTTTTATCAACTGACTACAATACTGACCATTTTTAGCCTGTTGTAAAAAACCAATATTTATGCCCTTAGGGGGTTACGATACTGCGGGAATTATTCAGATGATATTTTTTTTGCCAAAGTGTTGAAAACTATAAGTATCTTTGCAAAAAATTTAAATACAAATATATGACCGCACTTAACAAAGCCCAAATACGATATAGGATTCTTGACAGGTGTTTTCGCGACACTTCCAGGGATTATACGCTCAATGACTTGTTGAATACGGTGAATAAGTTGCTGGAGAAATCAGAAATACCCCACGTCGTCAGTGAGCGACAGCTCTATGCCGACATAGCGTTTATGAAAAGCGAGGAGGGATTTGGTGTTGTGCTCGAAAGCTTTCGTGTTCCCCGAACCAACGAACATGGCCGTACCCGTTTTTATTCTGCCTATCGTTACAAAGACTTGAAGTTCAGCATTCAGAAACTCCCGCTCAATCACCAGCAGTTGCGTTATGTAGTTAACTTCATCAATAGTTTCGAAGCCTCAATCAACCCTGCCATAGCCCCATGGGTTAAAAAGACCGTTGCGCGCATGAAAGACTGGGTGGGAGGCTACGATGCCAAACCCATATTGCGCTACGACAACCATGCGCTCCAAGGAGGCGTACGCATGAAGGAGGTCTACGATTATTTCCGCATCCTGCTGGAAGCCATCGATAGCCGAAAGTCGATCCTGATGCATGTAAAGTCTTTTGAAGAGGAGACCTCATTATGTCTGCATCCCTTCTATCTCAAACAGTTCAGCCACCGTTGGGCCGTCTTTGGTGTCACCACCGACAACCCCAACAAAATTGAAGTCATCCCGCTGGACAAAATATACGGTATCGAGGAGTCCGCGGTACCCTATATCTCGCATCCCTTTGACCCAGAAGAGTACTTCGAAGACTTCATCGGCCTCAGTGACCCTGGTGGAGACCCTGTCGACATCCATTTCCTAGTCTATGGTTGGGCAGCCTACTATCTGGCTAACAACCCACTCCACTCTTCGCAGCGATCCAAGTGGATTGAGGGCGAGAATGGGGAGAAGGTCCTCGATGCCCACATTGTGGTCAAAATCAACGAGGAGCTCAAATTTACGATGGACAGTTTCTTCGATAATATCAAAGTGCTATCACCGCAATCGTTTGTGGAACTATACACCAACTCGATCCGCCGTTCGATGAGACACTACGGCATCGAGGAAATGCCCTCTAAGAAATAAAGAGGGAAATATTGGAGGAATCGGAGTAATCAGAGTAATCGGAATAATCGGAATAATCGGAATAATCTGAGTAATCGGAGTACTCAGATTATTCAGAGTTCATAGAATCCTCGGAGATATCAGACAATGATGATTTCTCCGAGGATTGTTTTATGCTACAAAAACTTATAAGCAGTTTAAAATTTCGAGAAGGGGTGTTTGCGCCAATAGAGAATCAGTAGTAGGCCGAACAGCATGCCGCCAAGATGGGCGAAGTGGGCGATACCATCGGACACAAAGATGCCCTCCAACAGTTCGATGGCAGCATAGCCTATGACGAACCACTTGGCCTTGATGGGCATAAGGAAATAGAGGTATATGCGCTCCTCGGGGAACATCATGCCAAAAGCCAGCAGCACACCGTACACGGCACCTGAGGCTCCCACAGTCAGACCCCAGCCGGGAATAAGAATGTTGCACAGCCCGGCACCTACACCACAAACAAGGTAGTAGAACAGGAAACGCCGCGAGCCCCAATAGTTCTCCAATATGTAGCCAAACATCCACAAGGCAAACATATTGAAGAAGAGATGGCTGAAGCTGGCATGCATGAACATATAGGTCAGCAGCTGCCATAGGCCGAAGCGACCTGTGGGGATGGAGTTTAGTGCCAACATATTGGTGATGTTGTAATAGCCATAACGTTCCAACACCACTGTGGCTAGATAGACAATGACATTGATGATCAAAAGATGCTTTACCACAGGAGGGAGCATCGAAAAACCCTTAGGTGCGTAATCTGTCATATATTGTTTATAGTTTCTATGATTCTAGTACAATTAAATAATCAGTCTGCCGACCTCTATTAGAATAGGGTAGCGGGGTCCACAACCACCATGGTCTTTTTGCCCGAAGGACTCACGCTGGGCACTTGGCAGCAGAAGAGATCGGCAATAAGCTGCTGCATCTCGGCCTGTTGCAGCGCAGTACCCGCCTTGACGGCCATCTGTTTGGCCAAAGAGCGACAGAGGCAGGTCCTGCTGTCGTTGAATTTCTGCAACATAGACCCTTTGTAGTCCAGAATCATCTGGTCGAAGACCTGCTGCAACTCGCCATCGTTAAGATCCGGCGGGGTGGCGGTGACCACAAAGGTGGTCTGCCCCAAAGCACCAACCTCAAAGCCCTGTTCCTTTAGGTCGGGGATTAACTCATTAAAGATGTCGGCATCGGCTGGAGAGAACTGGCAGTTCACCGGAAAAAGCAGCTGCTGAGCTGCCGCTGCATGCTGCCGGCTGGAGAGCCGTTCGAACAGCACACGTTCGTGGGCGGCCTGCTGGTCCACTAACAAAAGTCCGGAAGGCAATGTACTGACGATATAGCGACCCTGTAGTTGCAGGCATGGGCTATCAGTGGTAGGCTGTGCCTCTCCCTCCATCTGCCGCATGGCCATAACTTGAGGCTGCGGAGTGGCGATGGACTCCTCTTCTGAGGGAAGGGAGTCTAGATGGGTCTGCGGAGCTTGCCGGTCGTCGGTATCGAAGAAAGAAGTCCACTTAGATGATTTAGGTCTATCGACTTCGAAATTAGAGTTATGAAAACCGCCATTTGAAGTATTGCTTTGGGGGGTAGGGTTGGTGAAAGGATTGTAGTCCGGATTGTATCTGACGTTGGGCTGCTGCGGGACGTAGTCCTTGGGTGGTGGTAAAAAGTCCACCTCCTCGATAGGGTTGAACTGCAACTCATTTCCCAGGCTGAACTGCCCCAGAGCTTTTTTGGTGGCAGCCCGCAAGATAGCAAAAAGGGCATGTTCATCCACGAACTTCACTTCGGTCTTGGTGGGGTGGATGTTGATGTCTATGCGTGCGGGGTCTAGTTCCAAGTGAAGGAAGTAGCTGGGATAGTATCGGTCGGGAATCACGTCGGCATAGGCCTTCTCCACCGCTGCGCTGAGAGCGGGATGTTTGATGAACCGGTTGTTGACAAAGAGATACTGTTCGCCGCGCGACTTGCGGGCAAATTCGGGTTTGGAGACATAGCCGTGGATGGACACGATGTCGGTCTTCTCGTCGATGGGATAGAGACGCTCGCGGTAGTTGGTGCCGTAGAGTTGGCTGATGCGTTCGGCGAAGTTGCCAGCATGCAGGTCGTACAGTAGCTTGCCGTTGCTGTAGAAGGAGTAGTCGGTGCCGTAATTGATGAGGGCCACACGTTTAAAGATTTCCTCGATATGGCTTAGCTCGATAGTATCCTTTTTTAGGAAGTTGCGACGTGCCGGTACATTGAAGAAAAGGTTCTTCACCGCTATGGAGGTGCCGTCTGGGCAGCTGCAGGAAGACTGCTCTTTGATCTGAGAGCCCTCGATGATCACCTGAGTGCCTAACTCGTTCTCGCGGGTTTTGGTCTTGAGCTCCACCTGAGCGATGGCGGCAATAGAGGCCAAGGCCTCGCCGCGGAAGCCCATTGTATGGATGGCGAAGAGGTCGTCGGCCTTGTGAATCTTGGAGGTGGCATGGCGCTCGAAACAAACACGTGCATCGCTGTCGCTCATGCCGCATCCGTTGTCTATCACCTGCATCAGAGTGCGCCCGGCATCCTTCACAATCAGCTGTATCTTGGTGGCGCCGGCATCCAAGGCATTCTCGAGCAGCTCTTTGACAGCCGAAGCCGGTCGGTCCACCACCTCGCCAGCGGCAATCTGGTTGGCCACGCTATCGGGCAGAATGTTAATCAAGTCCACAGTCCTACACAGTTTTATTAGTCACGACGAAAAGACTAACGGCACAATGATATGCTGCCTTACATCTCAGGTACCGAATCCTTGATACGGCTGAGGTTGTATTCGTATATCTCTTCAGGGGTCATGCCCACTAGGGGAATAAGCTTGCGGGTGTCGGCGGCCATGAAGTGGTCGGGATACTTGTCCACAAAAATCTGGTAGGCCTCCTTAGCCTCCTTGTATTGGCTGTTGAGGTCGTAGGCGTTGCCCTTGAGGAAGTAGCACATGGGGACTTCAGAGAAATAGGGATAGTCGTTGATGATGCGGTCGAATAGTTCGATGGCGTGTTCGGTGTGGATTACGTTGCTTTGCATCTCGGCTCCCTTCATCAGAAACTGAGGGGTGAGGGAGTCTGTGGGGTACTTGTCGGCAAAGGCCACATAGAGGTCGGTCAGCTGGTCGGCCGTGGCGGGGTCGGCACCGATGGCGTTTTCAAAAACAGAGTCTTCAAAGTCCAGAATCTCGTTAACGCGTTCTTCGCGAGTAGGGCCGCAGGACACCAGGAGTGCCGAGACGGTCAAAAGGAAAAATATTTTTTTCATGATTTGCAATCTCTTTTTTATCGGTTATAAAATACGTACGGGGGTCTGATAAGTCATTTCTTTGGAGCCTTCATGCGGTAGTGGGTACGCACGCGACCGGCAACTACATCGTTGATTTTGCGTTTGAGCATAGCGCGGCGCAGTGGGGAGAGGCGGTCGGTGAACACCTTGCCGTCGAGATGGTCGCATTCGTGCTGAGCCACACGGGCGAAAAGGCCGTGGATTTCCTCCTCGTGGAGAACCCACTTTTCGTCGTAGTAGCGGATGCGCACACCTTCGTTGCGGAGGACGTCCTCATGGATATCGGGTACCGAGAGGCATCCCTCGTTGAAATATTCCTTCTCGCCAATGAACTCTAAGATCTCAGGGTTGATGAGCGTATGCTCCTCGGCCACAGGACCGTAGGTGTCGGTCTTCTCATCGTAAGGGCGGAAGCCGATGACCACTAGGCGGATAGAGAGGTCTATCTGAGGGGCAGCGAGGCCGACGCCGTCGGCGTTGTACATAGTCTCATACATGTCGGCAATGAGTTTGTCGAGTTCGGGATAATCCTTATCGATAGGCTGAGCAACCTTGCGCAGCGTAGGATGGCCGAGGCCAATAATAGGGTATATCATCTTGTCAAATATTGTTTTGTTTATTTGTAATTCACGCTGTCCATATAGTTCTGCAGCATGATGGTGGCGGACACTTGGTCAATCAAGGCCTTGTTTTGGCGTTGTTTCTTCTTGAGTCCGCCGTCTATCATGGCACGGAAAGCCAACTTGGAGGTGAAGCGTTCGTCAATGCGTGCGATGGATTTGTCTGGGAATGATTGGGCAAGTTTCTGAACAAAAGGCTCTATGTAGCGCATCGACTCAGAGGGGGTGTTGTCGAGGCGTTTGGCCTCGCCCACCAGGAAAAGGTCCACTGGCTCCTTGCGGCAATAGTCCTGCAGAAAAGAGAGCAGGGTAGGGGTGTCCACAGTGGTAAGGCCAGTGGCTATGATGCGGTCGGGGTCGGTCACGGCAATGCCGCTACGCTTTATGCCATAGTCAATTGCGAGGATTCTTCCCATATTTTTATATATTATTTAAGTTTGCAAAGATACGAAAAAAAAATGAAATGGTGATTTTGTCTATTGTTTTCTCACTAGAAGACTTTCGGAGGAATCGGAATAATCGGAGGAATCGGAGGAATCGGAATAATCGGAGGAATCTGAGTAATCTGAGTAATCTGAGTGATCGGAGTAATTGGAATTCTTGGGGTAATGGGAGGATGTGGGAGTTATCGTCATGGAGCGTCACTATGTGGGAGGCTGAGGAGAAAAGCGTCATATCTTTGCATCGTCGGGAAAAGGAAAGGGTGAGCAAGTTGGTGCAAGGGAACACCCATAGGGCTGGCCGTCAGATACCCCTTATGGCTGCCCTCATGGGACTCCGCGCGGACCCTAATGTGCCTCCCCTGCAGACCCTCCTTCCCTGATTCGACGCCCTCTTCCACCAAACAACGCGACTAAGGACCGCGCGGAAGAGGATGAAACAAAAGTATTATGGCTATTTTAACTGGAATCAACACTCGTTTGCGCGGCTCTGCCGGCGACTGGACATTCTCACAGCTTGGCGGCCAGACCGTGGCCAGACAGAAGGTGGCCAAGAAGGCCATCCCCACCCGCACCTATACTCAGATGATGCGCCGTGTGCAATGGGCCAACATCGTGGCAATCTACCGCGCATTTGTGGGCAACCTGCATCCCTCCTTCGAGAAAAAGAAGCAAAACATGTCGGACTTCAACGAGTTTATGAGTGCCAACATCGATGCCGCCCCTGTTTTTCTGACCAAGGACCAGGCACGCCAGGGCGGAGCCGTGGCTGCCGCCTACCAGCTGACGCGTGGCTCGCTGCCCTCCATCGTCACCAGCAACAACGGCAATCTGACGACTACAGACATCTCCTTGGGGACGCTCACCATCAGTGCCTCCACCACCATCAAAGCCTTTAGCGAAGCCGTGGTGCAGAACAATCCCGCTTTCGTCTGTGGCGACCAGATTACCTGCTTCATCGCCCACCAGAGCGTGAATGCCCAGTCGCAGGTACCCTACGTGGATATCGTGTCGCTGGAGGTGACCCTCGACGACTCCGACGACGAGAACCTGTTGTGGGACGTGGTTGATGCCGAGGGTTTCAGTACCCTAGATGGTAAGCTGGGGTCGGGCGGAACTGTGGATGGTGCCATCGCCTGGGTACACAGCCGCAAGAATGGCACTGGCACGCTCGTAAGCACGCAGCATTTCCACGTGACCAACAGCCACCTAGGCAACTACACCAGTGCTGCCGCCCGCGATGCAGCCATTGCCTCCTACGGCGGTGTGCCCAAGGAGGAATTCCTCACTCCCAATGTGGACATCGTGGTGGCCCCGGTAAACCCTTGATGGCGGTGACGGCCACGTTCGAGGTCCGTCCCGCGGGAAGTGCCACCATCTTCTGCAACAGCAACGAAGTGACAGGACGCAGTGTAGAGCTGGGTCGGGACGAGCAAATCCACATCCACCTAGAACCCGCCTCGGGCTACGTGCTAGAGAACTGGAACGAGGGCCAGTGGTTCGACGAGGACTGGGACCTTGTGTTGACCGAGGACAGGGCTTTCATCGCTAACATGATCAACGGCTAGGAATGGTGTCTCAACTACTCTGAGACCGACACTATGGTAGGGGCGCGGCTGCAAGTCCGCGCCCCTTATTTCCTCAAATGCAAAGCAGATTTTTTCATATACCAAAGATATTACAATCATGATGGAAAACACAATTTCAATAGTGCTAGCCCTAATTGCACTGGTAGGCAACTGTGGCTGGATAGTTTCGGCCCGCAAGTACCGCCAAGAAGTGCGCAAGGCCTCCGCAGAGGCCGGGCGAGCCGAGTTCGACCTCTCGGCGGACTATGTCAAAGAGTTTCGTGAGCAGGTGTACATACCGCTTGCCAGAGAGTTGGCCACGCTGCGCAAGGCCATGCAGAAAGTGACCATGTGCAAGTACTACCCCCAATGTCCGGCGGCGCAGGAGATGTATAAAGACACAGCAGAATCGGAGGAACACATCGATGGCACCTCAATTGCCCCAGCCCAATAAGGAGGAACGCCATGCGTGAACTACGGGAAATCATCATCCACTGCTCGGCCACCGTCGAGGGTATTCCTTTTACGGTGGAGGACATCAGAAGCTGGCACCGTCGCCGCGGTATGTCAGACATTGGCTACCACTATGTAATACATCTGGACGGCACGGTCCACCCTGGCAGACCCCTAGAAAGGGTTGGAGCCCACTGCACGGGCCATAACACATACTCTGTGGGCATCTGCTATATAGGTGGGTTGGACCGTGACGGACACCCCAAGAACACCATGACGGAGGCGCAGCAGCGTTCGCTTGCCAACCTCATCCGTCGCTTGAAGGCTCAGTACCCATCCGTCACTCAGCTTCACGGCCACAACGAATATGCCAACAAGGCTTGTCCCTGTTTTGACGTACAGCGATGGGCCAGAGCACTGACAATAGCGTAGTGGGGGTATTAAAGAGCCCAAAAGACGCACGCATTTCTGAGTGCGTCTTTTTTTGATTTGGCCAATGATGGGGTATATTTCTCTTGGACACAAAGTTGGAATGGCAGGTTTATTGGGGGTCGACATCGAAGTGGATTTGAAGAGACGAGAGGCTTTTGTCGGTTTTGAGTTTATCGGCCAAGTCGAGGATGATCTTCTTGGCTTCGGCAATGGCCTCGGAGCGTTCGAAGCGGAGCATGATTTTTTTGATGTAGAGTCCGCGAATGCGAGCGACATTGGGGTATTCGGGTCCGATGACACGCGTGGCGAAGACCCCCCGCAGTTGCCCGGCAAAGCGGGCGGCCGCCTCGTTGAGGACCTCGCTGTCGCGATGCTTGAGAGTGATGTCCACCAGCCTGTAGAAGGGAGGGTAGCGGAAGACGCGACGCTCGTTGATTTGGCTGTGGTACATTTCTTGGTAGTCGTTGTCTATGACGTTGCGTATGGCCTGGTGGTAAGGGTTGTAGGTTTGGATGATGACCTTGCCCTGGCGGCCATGCCGACCGGCTCGGCCACTGACCTGTGTCATCTGCTGGAAGGCCCGCTCGAAGGCGCGGAAGTCGGGAAAATAAATCAAATTGTCGGCACTAACGATGCCTACCACGCTCACATTGTCGAAGTCCAACCCTTTGGTAACCATCTGCGTACCCACAAGAATGTCGATCCGTCGATCCTGAAAGTCATTAATAATCTCCAGATAGCGATTTTTCTGGGCGGTGCTGTCCATGTCCATGCGCGCCACCTTGGCATCGGGAAAGAGAATGGAGAGATCGTCCTCGATGCGCTCGGTTCCGAAGCCCTTCATGGTCAGATGGTGGCCGTGACAGGCTGGGCATTCGGTGGGGAGAGGAATGGAGTAGCCGCAATAGTGGCAGCGCATGCTGTTGGTGGCTTTGTGGTAGACCAGCGACACGTCGCAATGTTGGCAGGTAGGAGTCCAGTGACAATCGTCGCACTCGATGCGCAGGGAAAAACCGCGGCGGTTTTGGAAAAGGATGACCTGCTCGTGATTGTCGAGGGCCTGCTGGATGTGGTCCAAGAGAAACTTGGAGAAGTGGGTGGACCCGGCGGCTTGGGGTCCCATCTGCCGCCGAAGGCGGTTGGTCTCCTCTTTCATGTCGGCACAAAGCACCTCGGGCAGCTGGATGCCACCAAAGCGTTTCTTCATCTGGCAGAAGCCATATTTGCCCTGCATGGCATTGAAATAGCTCTCGAGCGAGGGGGTGGCAGACCCCAGGACTGTTTTGGCACCCCAGAGGTGTGCCAGATAGATGGCGGCATCGCGTCCATGGTAACGCGGTGCGGGGTCGTGCTGTTTGAAACTGCCATCATGCTCCTCATCCACGATGACCAGTCCCAGGTTGGTGAAAGGTAGGAAGAGCGCGCTGCGGGCTCCCAGAAGCACCTGATAGCGCCGGTCGGGGTCGGCTTCCATGGTACGGTTCCATACCTCGGCCCGCTGTGACACGCTAAAGCGGGAATGGTAGACCCCCACGCGGTCGCCGAAATACTTTCTCAGACGGTTGATGATTTGTGCGGTGAGGGCTATTTCGGGCAAAAGGAACAGCACCTGCTTGCCTTGAAGGATAGTGTGGTGGATGAGCTTGATGTACACCTCGGTCTTGCCGGAAGAGGTGACCCCGTGGAGGAGGGCCACAGCTTTGTCGCAGTGGAGGAGGTAGTCGAAGGCGGACTGTTGCTCGGAGTTGAGTTGGATGCTGTCGGGTGAAAGGACTGAGGAGAACTGCTCGAGGCGCGACTCGGTCTTTTCGAACTGCTCCAACACACCGTTGCGTAGGAGGGTTTTGAGGGCGGACTCGGAAACGGGGTGGCCGTCGGAAGTGTCGAGCAGCTGTCGCTTGGCCACCGCTTGATTGCCGAACTGGCTCATCTGCATGAATTTGAGAAGAATGTCGACTTGTTTTTGGGTGGTTTTCTTTTTCTCCAAAGAGTCGAAAAGTTCTTTGAGGCGGTCTTGGACGGCATAGTCAGGGGAGAGACGTATGAAAGAGGATGTGCGGGGAGTGAAACGTTGGCGGAGCTCCTCGTCCATGACGATAATTTGTCGTTCAATCATGGTGTTGAGCAGAGGCATCATCTTTTGTAGTCCGATGGCGCGGCTGATGTCGTCGACGGTCATGACAGGATGGTCGGTGAGGAGTTGCACTACACGGAGTTCCTGGTCGGTGAGGTCGGACAGCTCGCCGGTGAAATCGGGGTGGATGGAGACAGAGGACTCGCTGGCGAGCCGAAAGGCGGAGGGGAGGGCTATGGCCATGACATCGCCCACGTACGACATATAATAGTCGGCTATCCACTCCCAGAAACGAAAGAGAGTGGGGCTGACAATGGGTTGGGCATCGAGGATGGCGAGAATGTACTTGACACGATAGTGTGGTACCTGCTCATGAATGCGGCGCACCACAGCGGAATAGAGCCGTTTGGGTCCGAACTGGACGACGACACGCTGTCCGACTTTGATGTCGTCGTTGTATTCCTGCGGCACGCGGTAGGTGTAGGTGCCTTTGATATGTAGCGGGAGGATAACGTCGGCGTAGTAGGTAATCATGATGCGGCAGTGTGGAGAGGTGCTTATTTTTGAGGTGCAAAGATACATCTTTTTTTTGACATGAGAGATTTTGGAGTTGAAAAAGAGAAAAGAGAGTATCAGAGGCACGCAATAATTTGAGGAAAGAAGCGTTACTAAAAAACAAGATAAGTTAGATATGGAAAAGAAGCACATTGTGGTGGCTGTGACGAATGACCTGGTGACAGACCAGCGGGTGGACCGGAGCTGCAGGGCACTGTCGGAGGCGGGGTATGCCGTCACACTGGTGGGGAGGAAGCTGCCGGAGAGCGCAGTCCTAGGACCACGAGAGTACAGGACAGAGCGGATGAGGCTGGTGTTTCGCCGGTCGGCAGGCTTTTACGGGGAGTATAATGTGCGATTGTTTTTGAAGCTGTTGTTTGTGCGGGCGGAAGCCTTCTATGCCAACGATAGTGACACATTGCTGGCTTGCTGCTGCGCTGCACGGCTGCGGAGGAAGAAACTGATATTTGATGCCCATGAGCTTTTCCCCGAAGTGCCGGAACTGGTGGGGAAACCCCGTGTGAGAAAAGTTTGGGAGTGGGTGGAACGGATATGTTTGCCAAAGGTAGATGCCGCTTTTACGGTGTGCCAGAGTGTGGCAGAAGAGTACGAGAGGCGCTACGGAGTGAGGATGGTGGTGATGAGGAATTTGCCAGACTGGGACCGAAAGACTGGGGAAAAAAAGAAACAGACTGCGCAGAGGGAGGCCAGCAACCAGCAGGACAAGAAGGACAGTGGATGGACTCTGCTTTACCAGGGAGCTGTGAATGTGGGACGAGGCGTGCGAGAGCTGGTGGATGCGATGGAGATGCTGCCAGAAGGCAGACTGGTGGTGGCGGGGAATGGAGACCTGCTGGAAGAGTTGAGGGACTATGCCTCGACACTGGCATGGAGTGAGCGGGTCGTATTCATGGGTCGAGTGGAACCCGAGAAGCTGCATGGGCTGACCGAGAAAGCAGACTTGGGAGTGTGCCTATTGGAGGATATGGGGCTGAACTATCGTTATGCATTACCCAACAGGATAGCTGACTTTGCCCATGCCGGAGTGCCTATATTGGCAACGGATTTTGTGGAGATCCGCCGGCTGATAGAAAAATATGGTACAGGAACGCTGACAGGGCCATGTCCTAAAGAAAAAACCGGAGAGAGCTACAGCGCCTATGTGGCGCAGCTGGCAAAGATAATAAATGATACAATACTATATTGGCGCACTATGCCAGCGGAGGAAAAGGAGCGTCGATTTAGGCTAGCAGAGAAAGAGCTGAGATGGAAAAATGAGAAAAAAATGCTGATTGAAAAAATAAAGGCAATAATTTAACAAAATAGACGTTATAGAATCAAATAAAAAAATAACAGAATGGTATACGACATTTTAATGATTCTCTACTTTGTGGGCTGCCTGTTCGGCCTGTGGTTTGTGTTTAAGAAAGCTGGTGTGGCACCATGGAAAGCCCTCATACCCATCTACAATATCGTTGTTTGGATAAACGTTTGCGGCAAAAAGAAGAGGTGGTACATCTACTTTCTGATTCCCGCAATCAACATATTCACCTTTCTGCTGATGGTAGTGGAGACCGCCAAGGTGTTTCACCGCTATGGTTTTCTCGAGCAGACCTTTGCTGTCATCTTCCCATGGATATATCTGCCCATTGTGGGGCTGAACAAATGGGAGTATCATGACCCCAGCCAAGAACCGCCTCACAAGGTAAGCGAACTGCGCGACTGGATGGATGCCATCGTATTTGCCTTGGTGGCAGCTATGATAATCAGGGGCAAGGTGTTGGAGTTTTATAATATACCGTCCAGCTCGATGGAGAAATCGTTGTTGACTGGGGACTATCTGCTGGTGTCGAAATTGGCCTATGGACCCCGCCAGGCCATGACTCCGCTGGCTTTCCCTTTGGTGCACAATGTGCTGCCCTTTACGGGTGGACAAACAGAGTCGTACTTAGACTGGATAAAACTGCCATACCACCGTTACTGGGGACTGGGCCATGTGAAGCGTTTTGATGCCGTAGTGTTCAACTATCCTGACGGCGACACGGTTTGCACGGCCTGGCAGAGCAACCGAAGCTATCATCAACTAGTGCGTGATATGGGTAGGGAAAATGTGCTGAACGCCAAGCAACTGCCCGTAGGAGACCAGATGGTGAGAAACAAGATCAGAGTGCGCCCCGTTGACAAGCGCGAGAACTTTATCAAACGCTGCATAGGACTGCCGGGCGAAGACTTAGAAATTAAGGACCAGATGGTATACATCAACGGCAAAAAACTGCCCAACCCCATTGAAAGCCAGCAAACCTATTCGGTGAAATTCTCCCAGGACGGCTTGAACTACCAGAAGATACTAGAAGAAGAAGGGGTGAGCCGTGAAGATTTTGATAATGCCCTCTACGGCCTCTACAGCGGCAACGACGGCTTTGAACTGCCACTAACCGAGCTGAAAGCCCAAGAACTGAGAGGGAACTACTTTGTGGCCTCGGTAGAAAAGAAAGTCTACCCTGCCTCAACAGACAACAACGAGATATTCCCCCATACTGAGGGCAATATGTGGAGCGTGGACAACTTCGGTCCGGTGCACATACCAGCCAAAGGCGAAACCCTGCAGCTAACCCTAGAGAACTTGCCTATCTATAAGCGCGTAATAGAGGTTTTTGAAGGTAACAGCCTGGAGGTGAAAGGTGGAAAGATATACATCAACGGCGAAGAGACCACAAGCTATACGCCCAAGATGGACTACTATTGGATGATGGGCGACAACCGCCATAACTCCGCCGACAGCCGTTTCTGGGGTTTTGTCCCTGAAGACCACATTGTTGGAAAGGCCAGTTTGGTAGTATTCTCTATTGACAAAGACCATGGAAAGCCCCGCTGGAACCGGATTTTCAAGAAAGCATCTAGTTTTTAAAAAAAATACTAAAGATATACAATAAATTGCAATTTTTTAAGTTAATAGGGTACTTAATGACAGATATGAAAGCAATAATAACTACACCTAAGGGAACTATGACAGCGGAACTATATGCGAAAGAGGTTCCAGGAACTGTTGAAAACTTTGTCAAACTGGCAAAATCGGGATTTTATGACGGACTTCGATTCCACAGAGTGATACCGGGTTTTGTCATACAGGGGGGCTGCCCTTATAGCCGCAATCCACGCGACCCACGCGTGGGTACTGGAGGACCCGGCTGGCACATCAAATGCGAAACAGAAGCAGAGAAACAGTACCACGACAGGGGCGTACTCTCTATGGCCCATGCAGGGAAGGACACAGGCGGAAGCCAATTCTTCATCTGCCACAACAGAGAGAACACACAACACTTGGACGGTCGCCACACCTGTTTTGGGAAGGTGACAGAAGGGGTGGATGTGATAGACAAGATAGAGGCTGGGGACCTCATCGAGAGTATTAAAATTGTTGAAGACTAATTTTTGTAAGTTATGAATCTAGGAATTAATCTGCTTGTAGCAGAAGACGATCCCAACCTGGGAACTATTTTGAAAGCATATCTGACTCAGAAAGGGTACACCGTATTCCTGGCTGTAGACGGACAAGCTGCATTGGACATCTACCAAAATGATGATGTTGATGCCTGTATACTAGACATTATGATGCCCGTGAAGGATGGTTTCACGGTGGCTAAGGAAATCCGTAAAGTGGACAAACGCATCCCAATCATCTTCCTGACGGCAAAGAACCTGGAAGCCGACAAACTGAAGGGATTCGAAATTGGTGCCGACGACTATGTCACCAAGCCGTTCAGCATGGAAGAGCTGTTGGCCCGTGTGAATGCCACAATCCGCCGGTCCTTCGACGACGGAAAGCCGGACAAAAACATTTTCCACATAGGCAACTTTGTCTTTGACTATGGCCACCAAACGCTTACGTGCGGAGACAACGTGCAGCGCCTGACCATGAAAGAGTGCGAACTGCTGCGTATGTTTGCCATGAACTTCAACCAATTGGTCGACCGCACAAGCACCTTGCAGAAGATATGGAAGGACGACAGCTATTTTGCCGCGCGGAGCATGGATGTGTATATTACCAAACTTCGTAAATACTTGAAGGTAGACCCGCAGGTGCAGATTGTAAATGTGCACGGAGTTGGTTTTAGATTGACAGTTAAAAACGAATAGATGCGATTGTTTTTTTTAGGAACGGGTACTTCGCAAGGGGTACCCGTTATAGCTTGTAATTGTGCCGTTTGTCGGTCAGAAGACAAGCATGATAAACATTTGCGCACATCGGCCTTGATAGAGACCGATAGCGGAAAGAACATCCTCATAGACATAGGACCAGACTTTAGAGAGCAGATGCTGAGGGCGCATGTGACCCACTTGGACAGCATACTGATCACCCATGCTCACCGCGACCATGTGGGAGGGTTGGACGACATACGCCCCTTCAACTGGACACAAAGGAAGAAGATGGAAATCTACTGCAACCGAGAAGCCCGTGAGGCCATAGAACGAGACTATCACTATATCTTTGCGCCACACGAATTTCCCGGATTGCCAGAAGCCAACATGCACGAAATAGCGGGCGACGAGCCTGTGATGGTGGCTGCAGGGGAAGAGGTGATGCCCATAAAAGCCATGCACAAAGACCTGCCGGTGCTGGGCTACCGTATTGGGAGGCTGGCATACATAACCGATGCAAACCATATTGAGCCCAAAGAAATAGACAAGCTGAGAGGGGTGGACACATTGGTCATCAATGCATTGCGGCGCCAGAAACATTTCTCACACTTCTGTCTTTCAGAATCTCTAGAAATAATAAGGGCAGTAAGTCCACGGGTGGCCTATTTGACACATGTGAGCCACGAGATGGGACTGTATGCCGAAACAGAGAAGGAGTTGCCAGAGAATGTTCATTTAGCATACGACAACCTGCAGGTGGAAGTGAAAGAATAGGAACCGGAGGCTACTTCTTGCACTTGTTTCTTCAAACTCGGATATAGTTTTGCAGACTATTATGCCCATTCCGTTTTTATTCGGCAGGGAAACAACTATTTCCCTGCGAAGAGAACTACATTTCGGATGGAAAGGCTTGAAGGCAAATTATAGAACTTGTCATCGGACTAGAACATTGTAGCACCCATTTTAGAGAATCATTATGCACCTTCATATCGTCTCATTCAACGTGCCCTGGCCTGCTGATTACGGTGGTGTGATAGACGTGTACTACCGGATCAAAACACTGGCAGAGCAGGGGGTGAAAATACACCTCCACAGCTATACCTATGGGCGCCAAGAAGCGGAGGTGCTGAACAAGATATGCGAAGAAGTCCACTATTACCGCCGAGAGACTGGGCTGCGCCACCAATGGGAAAAAAAGCCATATATAGTGGCATCACGCAATTCGAAAGAGTTGATCGAAAGGCTGAAACAGGATAGGTATCCCATCCTGCTGGAAGGGCTGCACGACTGCTATGTGCTAGAGCAGTTGAGTGATGAAGAGCGCAAGATAGCCGTGCGGGCACATAATGTGGAGCACGAATACTATCGCTCACTGTCGCAAGCGGAGAGGAACCCTTGGAAAAGATTCTTTTTTAGGCTGGAATCCTGCAAGTTGAAGAGCTATGAGCCCATTCTGACTCGGGCGACGGCGGTGCTAGCCATCTCGGAAAAAGATGCTCAACATTTCAGAGATATAGGTTGCAAACGGGTGGTTGTTGTGCCCCCTTCGCACAGACATACACAGGTGAGTTCGGCATTAGGTAGGGGAGAATATATACTATACCATGGCAACCTCTCGGTAGCAGAGAATGTCAGAGCAGTAGATTATATTGCCAAAAACCTGATAGCCAATACAGAATATTCATTCGTAGTTGCAGGTCGAGATCCTGATGAAGGCATACAGAACCAGCTGAAACAATACGACAACGTGACCCTGGTTCCTAATCCCACAGATGCAATGATGCAGAAGTTGGTGGCCGAAGCTCATGTGAATTTGCTGGTTACTGACCAAGCCACAGGGGTGAAGCTGAAACTAATGAACGCACTATATGAGGGTCGTTTTTGTTTGGTCAACCCATTAATGGTAGAGGGGACTAAGCTTGGCGAGGCCTGTGAGGTGGCCTCCACACCTACTGCGATGGTAGAAGCCCTGGACCGGTTAATGTCCACAGAATTTACTGAGAGTGAACTAGCAAAGAGGAAAGAAACGCTGGCAAAAGCAGAAGGGTATCTGGATTTTAAAAATATTCTTCTATAAAATGCATTTTTTTTAGTATCTTTGCGTTTTCTAAGAAAAGATGGCAAAGATATTTAGACGATATAAATCAACCATTTATGGCAATTACCGAAAATCCTACCTGATATACGGAATGGTAACAGGTATTGCTATGTTTGTGATTTTGTTTGTGAGAGACTGGATGTCGGACAGCCCGATGAGTCAGCCCGAAAACTTCATCACCGAACTGGTAATGGGTGTGGGGATTTTCTTATTCACCTACAGATACAGGGAGCAGTTGCCCGACAAGAAGGTGACGCTGAAAGAGTTGATGTTGTTGGGGTTGGGCATAGGTGTTGTAGGGTCTGTTGTATATGGACTGCTGACTTGGGTGAACTGCGGAAGTATCAATACCGAACTGGTGGAATTCTATAATCAGGAGCGAATCAGTGTGATGGAACCAGCAGAGAGTAGTGCAGAGGCAAAGGCGGCTGTGGAGCTGGTGAAGAAATACACTGCGGGAGATTGGGCCTTTATTGGAGGGTTCCGTTCGGCGGTGATGAGTATCATACTGACATTCTTTGCTGCACTGATCTTCAGGACGGAGAAAAGTCCTGTGGTGGAGAGAAATAAAAAATAAGTAGTCAGCCAACCACTAAGAGATAGAACAAACATCGTGGTTTAGAACTGAGAAATATAAAAAATAAAAGACAAATGGATATTTCAATCATTGTGCCGCTTTTTAATGAAGATGAGTCATTACCCCATCTGGCAGAATGGATAGATCGAGTGATGGAAGAACATCACTTCGATTACGAAGTCATCATGGTAGATGATGGCAGCAAGGACAACTCATGGAAGGTCATAGAGGGCCTTCACGACAAGAACCCTCGATATAAGGGGGTGAAATTCCGCAGAAACTATGGTAAGTCGGCTGCCCTGAACGTGGGTTTCGTGCGCGCCGAAGGCGATGTGGTCATCACCATGGATGCCGACCTGCAAGACAGTCCTGACGAGGTTCCAGAGTTATACCACATGATAAAGGACGAAGGGTACGACCTGGTAAGTGGATGGAAGAAGAAGCGTTATGACTCTAAGTTGTCCAAAAACATCCCATCGAAATTCTTCAACTGGACCACTCGCAAGATGAGCGGTATTTATCTGCACGACTTCAACTGCGGCCTAAAAGCCTATCGACGCGACGTGGTGAAAAGTATTGAAGTCTACGGCGAGATGCATCGCTACATTCCGGTCATTGCCAAATGGGCAGGATTCGGCAACATAGGCGAGAAAGTGGTGCAACATCGTAAACGCCAGTATGGAGTGACCAAATTTGGTCTGGACCGCTTCGTGAACGGATACTTAGACCTGATGAGCATCATGTTCATGTCTAAATTTGGCAAACAACCCATGCATTTCTTCGGCCTGATTGGCAGTGTATCGTTCTTGCTGGGATTCATCGCCTTTGTGATCGTGTGTGTGATGCGTATCTGTGGCAGCATATCGCTGACCAACAGCGTATGGTTCTATGTGTCTATGCTGTTCATACTGATGGGCACTGTGTTGTTTATGGCAGGATTCCTAGGTGAGCTGATCTGCCGCAACTCCTCGACACGCAACCAATATCTGATAGAGAGGGATATGGTCAAAGGTGCAGAATAGTAAAAAAAGACTACAACAACTTCAATAAAAACAACTAGAAAAATATGTCACTACAATGTGGTATCGTAGGACTACCCAATGTGGGTAAGTCGACCCTTTTCAACTGCCTGAGCAATGCCAAGGCGCAGGCGGCGAACTTTCCTTTCTGTACCATCGAGCCCAATGTGGGGGTCATTACTGTTCCGGACGAACGTCTCAACAAACTAGTAGAGATGGAACATCCCGCCAGTGTGGTCCCCGCCACGGTGGAGATAGTGGACATTGCCGGTCTGGTGAAAGGGGCCTCGAAAGGAGAAGGATTAGGCAACAAATTCTTAGGGGACATCCGCACCACCGATGCCATCATACATGTGTTGCGCTGTTTTGACGATGACAACGTAACCCATGTAGACGGCAGCGTGAACCCGATAAGAGACAAGCAGACCATCGACCTAGAGCTACAGTTCAAGGACTTGGAAACCATAGAGAACCGCTATGACAAAGAAGTGAAGAAAGCCAAAGCTGGCGGCGACCCAAAAGCCAAGAAATTGGTGGAGGTGATGGACCTATACCGTGAAGCCCTGCTGGCCGGCCATAGTGCCCGTACCGTGAAACTAGAAGAGGGACAGCTGGAGGCAGCCAAAGACTTGATGCTGCTGACTGCCAAGCCAATCCTATATGTGTGCAATGTGGACGAAAAATCTGTTGTGAACGGCAACAAGTATGTTGACGCGGTGAAAGAAGCCGTGAAGGACGAGGAGGCCGAAGTGCTGGTAATAGGTGCCGGTATCGAAGCCGACATCGCCGAGTTGGAGACATACGAAGAAAAGCAAATGTTCTTGGAGGACCTAGGCTTGAAGGAATCGGGTGTCAATCGGCTGATTAAGGCAGCGTACAAGCTGCTGAACCTGCAGACTTTCCTTACGGCAGGTCCCAAAGAATGCCGTGCCTGGACATTTAAGAAAGGCATGAAAGCCCCTCAAACAGCAGGCATCATACACAGCGATTTTGAGCGTGGATTCATACGTGCCGAAGTCATAAAATACGACGACTATGTGGCTTACGGTAGCGAAGCCAAGTGCCGCGAGGCCGGTAAGATTGCCGTGGAGGGCAAAGACTATGTGGTGCAAGATGGAGACATCATGCACTTTAGATTCAACGTCTAATATCGAGAAGCTGTTTGGATTTGGTTTATGCTGATTAGAAAGGCACAGTGGTGCTCTCAATTATAAGTACACAAGAAATCCCCAAAACACAATGCATCAATCGAATCCAGACAGTTTCTATTATAACCTCAATATACGTCAATAATACAATATGTGTGAACCATTGATAAATGTTGCAAGACAAAGTTGCCGACTATGACACAAAAGCAACGCTATGTCTATACTAACGTTGCCACCGATGGCACTCTTGATGGAACGACCGAGTTAGGCACAATCCTGGCTTCTGAAAAGTGCCGAATATAGAATAAAAAATTGGTTATCATGAAGAGAAGACTGAATATTATAAAATTGACCGTCAATACCCTACTAGTGGGGGTATTGCTGATTGGGGTGACCATGCTGTGGCAGTCCTGCTCGACACAGAAGGCCAATTGGACCAATATTCAGTACCACAACACCACGGCACACTATAACGTCTGGTGGAATGGAAACGAAAGCCTGAAAGAAGGGCTGGGGATGATGGAGCGAACATTGAAAGACGACTATACCCGCCTCCTGCCCGTATATAAACTGGGAACCAAAGAAGAGATCATGCCCTTCTATCCTCAGTTTGACCGCGCAATAGAAAAAAGTGTCAAAGGCATTAAAAAGCATAGTATTTTTTTGAACGGGATGGAACATGTGGAGTATATTCCGAAATGTTACCTGATGATGGCCTATGCCACTTTTTACAAACATGACTATGCGAATGCTGCCAGCACTTGCCAGATGTTGTTGTCACAATATCAAGGAACCGAAATTGGCGACGAAGCGGCAGTATTATATGCTCGTTGTTCCACTCAAGACCAACGTTTCCAAGATGCTGAAAGTAATCTGGACGAACTGGTGGTAGCCTTGGGCAAAGGCAATTTTGCCTCTAGCCAAAAACTGAATCTCTATTTGGCCATGGCAGAATGTACCCTGCCACAGGAAAAATACAAAAAGGGCGTGCAATTCTTGAAAATGGCCTTGGAAGAAAGGCCCTCGCGCCAACAGAAAGCTCGTATCTGCTACATCTTGGGACAAGTATACCAAGACAACGACAAGCGACCGACAGCCGCAAAATATTACGAAAAGGTGCTCTCCTACGGACCCACCTATGAGATGGAATTCAATGCCCGCCTGAACATAGCCTCCTGCGCTGACCTGCAGCACACAGACCGCGAGAAACTGGAGCGGTTGCTGGACAGGATGTTGAAGGACAAAAAGAACGAGGAGTTTTTAGACCAGATTTATTACGCTAAAGGGGAGATGTACATGGGTATGCGTGATACCAAGAAAGCTGTCGACGCTTTTAGAACCTCCTGCGCTGTCAGCAAGACCAACCCCGCTCAGAAGGCTCGTTCCGCTATACGTTTAGGCGGTATCATGTACGATAAATTTCAGGACTACGACCAGTCGCAGATCTACTACGACACCGCCATGTCACTGATAAAGCCGGATTATCCACATTATTCAGACATCAAATCGCGCTATGACCTACTCACCTCATTGGTTTCATACACACGCATTATAGAACGTAATGACAGCCTGATAGCTTTGGCAAGCATGCCTGAGGCAGAAAGGCTAAGCCTTATCAACAACAAAATAGAAGAACTGAAAAAGGCCGAAGAAGAAGCCAAAGAGCGGGAACTGATGGAACAGCTGCAAGGCGACGGAAAAGCCCAGCAGAACACACTGCAAGGAGATTGGTATTTTTATAACAGCAATACAGTACAGAAAGGAAAGGAAACATTTCGTCAACGTTGGGGTATGAGAACGTTGGAAGACTATTGGTTTCTCTCTAAAAAAGGACTGTTGGGCATGAACATGCTGGCTATGGCACCATCAGAGGATATTTCGGACGAAAAAGAGAATGACGAACTCCAAGACGAGACTGCCGACACACTCAAAGAGGACAGCGCAAACGGTGACCTAGGAGCACTTGGCAACCCAGATGACCCACATGCTGTGGCCTACTACATGAAAGATCTACCTAAAAACCAGGCCGAAATAGACTCCATGGAGGCAGAAACTGCTGTGGGACTGCTAAATGCAGGATATATTTATTATGACGGAGTTCACAACATACCTAAGGCATTGGAATGCTACTTGAGGATGGCAAACAACTACACCACTAGTCCGGAGATAGTGCAGGCATTTTTCATGCTCTATAAAATATACGACAAACAAGGCAATACACCAAGTTCGAACTATTACCGTGATATGGTGCTGCTGGGTTTCCCTGACAGCGATTTTTCTAATCTTATCCTTGACGAAGACTATTATAAGGAAATCATCCGTAGGAGCCAGTTGATAAAAGAGGACTACGATGAGGTGTACAACCTCTATCGTAGGCATCGCTACAACGATGTCGTTCAGGCTGTATCCACTGCCAAGAGCCTCTATGAGGGCAATCCTATGTTGGGCAAGTTCAGCTACTGGGAGGGCTTGGCTTACGCCCATATGGACAACAAGATAGCTGCCGTGCAAACCTTCGAGGGAATTGTATCTACTTATCCCAAGACCGACAGTATAGTAGCACTTGCACAGATGCAATTGGACTATCTGTTAGGGGAGGGTGGAAAATATATAGTAAACAGCGGGGCAGACGAAGCGTTGGAAGACTCAGTTTTGACCCAAATAGAAAAGAGGCAGCAAAAGCAGAAGGAGCGCGACTCGGAAATGGAGGCTGGAGGCGATGAGCTGCCTCCCGAAGCACAACTGTTCCGCTATCGTGCCGACAAACCTCACCAAGTTATCATACTGGTCAAAGACAAAAAAATACGTGCCACACAACTGCAGGGCAAAGTAGGACTATTTATCAACACCTATTACGGCAATTCGGGTCTACAGGTAAAACCGCTGATGTTCACAGACTCGACACAGATGATTACCATAAAAATTTTCAACAATGCTTCGGATGCTGTGGACTTCAGCAAGCATCTTCAGCGCGAAGAAGGCCCAATGAGTGGCTACGACATGAATGACTATCAAGTCTTTGCCATATCGCAACAGAATTACTCCACCCTGTACAACCGTAAGAAGGTGGATGCATATAAAATGTTCTACGAAAAATATTATTTAAAATGAGCGATAATATAAATAGTCTGATTAATACCATTACCGTAGGTACAACCATCAAAGGCGACATCCAGGCCAACGGAGATTTCCGCATGGACGGCACCTTAGACGGCAACGTCACCCTCACTGGAAAGCTGGTGATTGGCGAAAAAGGGCTCATCAAGGGCAACGTCGTATGTCAGAATGCCAACGTGATGGGTGTTATCGACGGCAACCTTTCGGTCAAAGAATTCCTCACACTTTATGCATCGGCACGCGTGAAGGGCGACATCGTGGCCAATAAGTTAGCTATTGAGCCGGGAGCCTATTTCACCGGAACCTGCCATATGTTGGACGAACTAACTGACTAAGATATGGAAGAGACCCTGCGCCAGCTTTTTGCCGAATGGTCGGGTGAAGAGGCCAAAGAACTGATGAGACTCTCTGCCAATGGAAGCAACCGCAAATATTGGCGCATAAGAGGTGAGCGGAAGCAATGTATAGCTGCTTTGGGTGATGAGGTGCGCGAAAATGAGGCATTCTTCTATTACAGCCGAACATTAAGACAAAAAGGCATTTGTGTTCCAGAGGTTTATGCCATAGACAGCACACGTCGGTTATACCTTCAAGAAGACTTAGGTGACACAACCCTGTATAGTTATGTTTACGATAAACGCCGACAGGGTGGGGGATTTGATGCCGAAGTGCTTGCAATATATAAGAAAGTACTGGAAGACCTTACGGACATACAGTTGGCTGGCCGCGATATGGACTTCACAATGGCCTATCCGCGCGAAGCCTTTGATGCCCAATCCATGCAGTGGGACCTCAACTATTTCAAGTACTACTTCCTAAAACTCAAATATATTCCATTTGACGAGGAATTGCTCGAAAGAGACTTCCATCGATTGATAGACTACTTGCTTACGACAGATTGCAACTATTTTCTATATCGCGACTTCCAGTCGCGCAATATTATGCTGTGTAATGAAAAAACCTATTATATAGACTTTCAAGGAGGTCGTAAAGGGGCTGCACAGTATGATGTTGCATCGTTGCTATATAGTGCCAAAAGCGACATTCCTGAAACGATCAGACTATCGTTGCTAGGTCATTATATGGACTGTCTTTCGCACAAAACACACATCGATAAAGAAGATTTTCTCCAACATTTCTGGGGATATGTGCTAATCCGCATCATGCAAGCCATGGGGGCCTACGGCTATAGAGGATATTTTGAAAAGAAGGACTATTTTATCAATAGTATACCTCTGGCCGTTAATAATATGAGACTGATTATCGAAAGCCACACTTTACCTATAGATATCCCTCACCTAACCCAAGTGTGGCACCATATTGCCAATTCAGAACTGTCACAAACAACTGCCTCAACAACTTCAGGACTCACCGTGACGGTGAATAGTTTTTCTTATAAGAAAGGACTGCCGCAGGACACTTCGGGAAATGGAGGAGGCTATGTTTTTGACTGTCGCGCTCTACCCAACCCTGGACGGTACCCAGAATATAGATGTTACACAGGCAAAGACCGCCCTGTTATCGAATACCTGCAAGGAGACCAAGCTGTAGAAGACTTTCTTGCAGGAGCACAACAGATGGTAGGAGCCTCAATAAAAAAATATTTAGAACGAAACTTCACGAGTCTGACAGTGAGTTTTGGATGCACAGGAGGACAACATCGTTCGGTTTACTGTGCAGAAAGACTGGGGGAGTGGATTAGTAAAAATTTTGACTGTCAGGTGATTATAAATCATCGCGAACAAGGATAAAAAAAACTTTCAACTTTTTCTTCGCCACTTCTTACTTTTTTCGTATCTTTGCAAAATGATTTTGGAATAATAAAAACAGTAATATAACATGAAAAGTAGAACTTTAATCCAGATTCTTTTAGGCTTGGTGATCATTGGTCTCGCAATATGGCTTGTGTCGAGCATCATGAAGCCTGTTAAATTTGACAATGAGTACACCAAACGTCGTGATGCCTGTGCCGAAAAACTAAAGGCCATTCGTACGCTGGAAGATGCCTATAAGAACACCTACGGTTGCTACACTGGTAGTTTCGACACTCTTTTCAACCGCTTGATGAACGAGGACAGCTTGAGTGTTGTCAACAAGAACATCAACCGTGACAAAATCCCTGCCGACGTTAAATTGGAGGAAATGGCAGAGTCCGAGGCCATCAAGCTGGGTTATATCTCCCGCGTGGTAGCCTACGTCAACCCCATTGAGAACCTCAGAGCCAATCCCAAGGCAAAATTTAACCTCACCGACCAGGAAATTCTCGACCTCCGCTATGTTCCCTATCCCAAAGGTGAGAAGAATGAATTCCAGTTGGATGCTGGTTTTATTGAAAAGAGTGGCTATCAGATGCCTGTCTTCGAATGCAAGGTGATGATGGCTGACTTGCTGAAAGACCTGGACGAGCAGCTCGTTATTAACAAACTTGCTGAACTTGAGCAAAATCAGCGTTTCCCCGGTTGGAAAGTTGGTGATATGACCCAGGCCATTACCGATGGTAACTTTGAATAAAAATGTCGTATAAAGTCACAACTATTATCAAGTCAGATAAGGCGGTGGCCAATAACGATTCGAGATTATCCATTTGCCTCTCGGCAAATGGATTTTCTTTTTCAATCATTGCTGGCGAGAACGAGATAGTGATGTTTGGCGAAACCGACTTTGATCTCAACCTTCCGTTGGGTGAGCAGGCCCAGGCTATCAAGGATTTCTTTGCAGGCTTAGGCATATCCACCTTTGGGTTCAAGCAAACCACTCTGGTTGTGTCCACAGACTATTATGTATGGATTCCGGAACATCTACACGACCCAATTCGCAACCGCCAGTATCTCAACATGGTCTCCTCCACCAACCTGAGCATGGGTGTCTACCATATTGCTGTGCCACATCTTCGTTCCATGATGGTCTTTGCCGCTCCTAGCACTGTTGTGACCTCTTTCAAATTAGCCATCCCTGGCATCGATGTGCACAGCCAACATTCCATCTTGGCAAGCGAACATAATAAACTGCAAAGTGCACGTCATCCTCTCATTCTAATGCATGTTAGGGAAGGGGTAGGGGACTTTGAGGCTTTCTATAACGGCCAGCTACTGCTCTCATGCAGCTATAATGCCCAAAATGAAAGCGAACTGCTTTACCATGCTATCGAGCTGATGAAACAACTCCATTTGGAGACTCCCGACATGGAAATAGCCATCTGCGGAAATGTGGACAGACGTTTATATGCCACGTTGCAACACTATTTTCCCAACGTTACGCTCTACACTGGACGTACACTCACATACACAAATCCACAGTTCCATACACTTCCCACCTACAAGCACATAATGTTGTTTTCCTAAAAACAAATCCATAGTTTATGCGTATCATTGCTGGTTCTCTAAAAGGTCGACGCCTCAATCCGCCTACCACTTTACCTGTCCGTCCCACCACCGACATGGCCAGAGAGAGTCTTTTCAACATTTTGGGCAACTATATCGACTACGAAGACTGCACGGTAATGGACCTTTTTGCAGGAACAGGGGCTGTATCCTTGGAGTTTATTTCCAGAGGTGCAAAAGAGGTTACTTCTATTGATATCAATACCCAATGTACTGATTTCATCAAAGAGTCCGCGCGTCAGTTCAATGTCAATAATATCCATGTAGTTCGCGCTGATGTCTTTGACTTAATCAAGCGAGCTTATAAGAAATTCGACATCATCTTTGCCGACCCACCTTATGCTTTGGAGAACTTAGGCAAACTGCCTGATCTGATATTTGAACATGACCTTTTGTCAGAGGAAGGCCTTTTTATTTTAGAACATCCCAGGGAGTATCAGTTTGAGGAGCATCCTCATTTTTGGCAACACAGGAATTATGGCAAAGTAAACTTTACATTTTTTACTACGAATTGAGGATTAAGGGTGGCAAACAAACCATGCTGCTGGCGTGGAGCAACATGAAATTGAGCAGAGTTCTGCGGATGACATACTCAACGCACAAATGAGGTAACTCGAAATTCCAAATGAGGCCTTGAATACCCATCTTTTTCCAGTATCATATAAGAGATTGTTCAATTAAAATAATATATATATCATGAAAGCAGTAGTTAAAACTAATTTTTCATTTCCAAAACAAAAAAGTCTCTATGTAGGTAAGGTACGCGATGTTTACAATATCGACGACAAGTACATGGCCATGGTGGTCAGCGACCGCATCAGTGCCTTCGATGTGGTGCTCCCCAAGGGCATTCCTTATAAGGGTCAGGTGCTGAATCAGATTGCAGCCAAATTCTTGGATGCTACTGCCGACATCGTCCCCAATTGGAAGCTAGCTACTCCCGACCCCATGGTCACCGTTGGTCTGAAGTGCGAAGGTTTCCGTGTAGAAATGATTGTACGCGGTTATTTGGCCGGAAGTGCTTGGCGCGAATACAAGGCTGGTGCCCGCACACTTTGTGGTGTTCCTCTGCCAGAAGGCATGGTAGAGAACCAGAAATTCCCCACACCTATATTGACACCAACAACCAAAGCCGACGAAGGACACGATGAGAACATCTCTCGCGACGAAATTATAAGCAAAGGGCTGGTTTCGAAAGAAGACTACGAGCAGTTGGAGAAATATGCTTTGGCTCTCTTCCAACGTGGTAGCGAGATTGCTGCTTCCAAAGGCCTGATTTTGGTTGACACAAAATACGAGTTTGGCAAACGCGACGGTAAAATCTACCTCATCGATGAAATCCACACACCAGACAGCAGCCGCTATTTCTATGCCGACGGATATGAAGAGCGTTTGGCCAAAGGAGAGCATCAGCGTCAGCTCTCTAAGGAATTTGTGCGCGAATGGCTCATGGCCAATGGTTTCCAAGGCAAAGAAGGGCAACAAGTTCCTGAAATGACTGATGAGATAGTCAATAGCATCACCGACCGCTATATCGAACTCTTTGAACATATCACCGGTGAAAAATTCCAGAAAGCCGACGACTGTTCAGACATTACTGGCCGCATAGAAAAGAATGTTTCAGCATATTTGAATACGCTATAGATTGCAACTTCCCTTATCTGAGAGGGACCCGACAATCTTTTATATTATTCTGAATTCTGAACAAAGAATTCCCAGCGGGGTGGGGAAATAGTCGTTATTATGATTGATTGACTATCCGCCTCACAAATCAATTACGAAGAAAACAGAATTCTAAATAGTTCAGAATTCAGAATTTATATCATTTATATGGAAATCGAGCGAAAATACCTAGTGCGATATCTTCCAGAAAATTTGGATCAGTATGAGCACTTCGAGATAGAACAAGCATATCTATGCACATCCCCCACTTTGCGTATCCGCAAGATAGGAGATGCTTATATATTAACAGTCAAGGAAAAACTACGCATCGACTCTTCTGCCATCCATAACCGGGAGGAGGAATTCACCCTCAGCGAACAGACCTACCAGTATCTGTTAGCCAAATGCGACATCGGCAGGGTAGGGAAGACCCGCTACCGTATCAACCTCCGCAAACAAATGGGCGATGGAGCATACGAAGGGTTGTTTGCCGAACTAGATATTTTCCACGGTCGCCACAAGGGTCTCTTGTTGGTCGAGGTAGAATTTCCTAACACTCAAATAGCCAATAGCTTTGTCCCTCCAGAATGGTTTGGTGAAGATGTTTCCTCCGACTATCACTATCGCAACAGCTATCTGGCATCCATGCCATGAAAAAAATTCCACATACATTCACTATCGTTTTCGCCCTAATCGTCCTGGCGGCAGTATGCACATGGTTTATCCCTGCTGGTGAATTTGTCCGCGAGACCATCACCATCCAGAATGCCGATGGCAGCACCGCTACACGTGAAGTGGTACAGAACGACTCTTTCCATTTCGTAGAGAGGCAGCCTCAAACCTGGCAAATATTCTCATCACTCTTCAACGGTTTTGTGGATAAGGCCGACATCATCATATTTATCCTGATGGTGGGAGGTGCTTTCTGGATTCTCAACAACAGCCATGCTATCGATGTGGGGGTAATGGCTTTTTTGCGTAAGGTGTTAAGACTGAACAAGTACAGATTCTTTCAGAAATTAGGTGTTGAGAATATTATCATTTCGTTGATAATGGTAATGTTCAGTCTCTTTGGTGCCGTTTTCGGCATGAGTGAAGAAACTATCGCTTTTGTCATCATCTTTGTGCCGTTGGCAATTTCAATGGGATACGACTCTATTGTAGGCGTATGCATGTGCTATATGGCAGCCCATATAGGTTTTGCCGGGGCCATGCTCAATCCGTTCACAATAGGCATTGCCCAAGGCATTGCCGAACTGCCCATTTTTTCCGGTCTCGAATACCGATTCTTTTGTTGGGTGATTCTTACCATTATAGGCATTGCCTTTGTGCTATGGTATGCCAACCGTATAAAACATCATCCGGAGAAATCACCCATGTACAAACTCGATGACTACTGGCGGCAACGTGCCCAGGAACAGACACTTTCTACTGTAGAATATCACTCTCCCACCGTTGCATGGGTTCTCTACGGCATTCTTTCTGCTGTTATGGTGATTTGTGCTGTCCTGATGCCTACCACCTCTGTCACAATCGGTGGGGGAGATGCCGAACTGGTTATTTTACCCTTATTGGCCTTATTTTTCATCGTTTCAGGCTTCTTTATGCTGCGCAAATCGGTGCATTTTTTCATTTTAGACATCCTCCTTTTCACTATCTGCTTCTTAGTGGTAGGTGTATTGGGTTATGGTTGGTATGTGAAGGAAATTTCTGCACTATTCCTTGCTATGGGCATTTGCAGCGGTATCGCCGACAAACAGAATGCCGACAATATTGCCAAACTATTTTTGGCTGGCTGCAAAGACATCCTCTCTGCCGCTTTGGTGGTAGGACTGGCCAGCGGTATTATTTTTATTTTGCGCGATGGAAAAGTGATAGATACTATTCTTTATGGACTCACTCGTTCTTTGGCTGAGACTGGCGAGGTAGCCTCATTAGGGGTCATGTACATCTTCCAAACGTTGCTTAACCTCATTATGCCTAGCGGCTCTGCCAAGGCGGCCCTAACTATGCCTATTATGTCTCAATTTGCCGACCTTATCAATGTCAGCCGCCAGACGACGGTGCTGGCATTCCAGTTCGGAGATGGTTTCACCAATATGATCACGCCCACCAGTGGAGTACTCATCGCCTGCATCGGTGTGGCCAAAATACCTTATGCAACTTGGGTCAAATGGTCTTGGAAATTCATTGTAGCCCTTATTCTAATAGGATTTCTCTTGATGCTGCCCACGTTGTTCTTCCATTTTCCCGATTTCTAAACAATATCTGTCATGAAAAAAATATCATTTTTCTTCCTACTTGTTCTTTCGGTTTTCAACCTTTTGCAAGCACAGGATTCCACCTACGCACGTCAAATCATCCGGCAACTGTCTTCCAACAAAATGTTCGGTCGAGGTGCCTGTTATCAAGGCGATTCCATTGCAGCTGCCTATCTTGCAGCTGAAATGAAACGCATTGGAGTTCTTCCACTTCAGGTAAACTATTATCAGCGTTTCTGTTATAATTGCTATAGTATAGAAGGACCTATTTCTTTAAAAATCAATGGAAAGGAGCTGCAACCCTATTCGCAGTTCCGGGTATTTCCAACCTCTAGATATGAGAAGAAGATAGATGAGTCCTCTTGGAAAAAACAGTTGAAAGACGGCACCTGGATTTTCGGTGTCAAGGCCTTGGACACTTATGGCCCCATCGTAGGAGATCCTCGTCCCAACCCCATCTGCATCCAAGTATTAGATAGCCTTTTGCCTAAGCGTGCAAAAAAGATTGAGGCCAACATTCCAGTTCATTACCACAACAACTATTGGACTCAAAATGTTGTCGGTTATGTTAAGGGGGTTGTGGATTCAATGATTGTCTTCACTGCTCATTACGACCACTGCGGCACAATGGGCGACGGAGTTATCTTTCATGGTGCCCACGATAATGCCAGTGGCGTAGCTGCTGTAATGGATCTGGCTAGAATAGCAGCACAAAAGAAACCTTATTATACAATGGTCTTTATGTTTTTTAGTGGTGAAGAGTCAGGGCTGAAAGGCTCTCAATATGCTGCTGAACATCCCCTGATCGACTATTCCAGAGTCAAACTGCTTTGCAATATTGATATGTTTTGTGGTGGCGATGAAGGCCTTATGTTCTTCAACGCCAAGAGCGATAACACCAAAGGATTCTACAATCAAATCAAACAACTGAATGACCAAAACAAGGTCGCTGTCGAGATAAGACCCCGTGACAATCGTCCTAATAGCGACCATTGGTGGTTCTCCGACAAATGCCCGTCAATCTATTTACTAACCATGGGTGGCCCATACGGCGGCTATCACGACCCAGCCGATTCTTGCAATAGTTGTGGCCTCAGTCATTACAACAATTATATGAGGTTGATTATGCATCTAGCCAAACTAGACTAATTTCAACGCATATCACAAGTCTCTCATATTCGTCTCTAGATTTTGTTTATTTTCTAGAGACTTTTTTATGCCGTAGAAAACAGGTTTAACTCATATAAACACTCGTTAAAACAAAACTCGATAAATTCCTAAGCATTTCACAACTCTCTCAGATCTGTCTCTAGATATTTAGTCTCTTGATTATATTATTCCATACGAAATATATGCAGTTCTTATAAACACCCTCTACTTTACATAACGTGAATACTTAAAAAAGAATGCATTTTTTCTGCATAGTCTAATTAATATGAATAACATGAAGAAAATCAGACATACTTTATACTCGAACAAGTTATTTAAATGGAAAATAAATTCGTTAATAACAAAAAACCGCCGTAGAACAAATCCACGACGGTATGTAGGAAATATGATAAATGTCTGTTTATTGAGCTGACGTTTTGGTCAACTGATCAATCTTGGCATTGATGGGTTTCAAGTCGTCATACATCTCCAAGCGAGCATAAACAGTCTTCAGAGCGTTCAAGCAACTATAAAGATTGGTACGGTTGTGACTTTGTTCTTCGGCTGTCATATTCTCAATAAAAGTGATAGCACTATTGAAGTAAGGAATGGATTGACGGAAGAATTCTTTGCTCTCGTTATTGTATTTGTCATACAGGCCGGTCTCATCGTCTGGAGGTACGTTGTTGGCTGCGTCTAATTTATCAACAGCACGGTTGTAAAGCATCTTGCCAAGACCAAAGTTTGCCAAAAACTGGTTGGGCAAAGCCTTCAACGACTCTTTGTATCGAGCCTCGGCATTGGTAAAATCCTCTACATTTTCATATGTTGCACCAGCTGCGGCCAAAAGAGTAGCGTGAAGTTCCGGTTTATCTACAGTTTTCTCAAGGGCCTTTTGGATTTCAGCATTGCCCTGTTCCATATTACCCTTCATCATGTATGCTTCTGCCATCATCATGTTAGCATTATAATCTTCAGGGCAGAACTTAACATAATTCTGAGCCAACTTAATAGCCTCGTTCGTGTCGGCTACCTCTTTATAAAGTCTAAACAGTGTGGAATAAACAATGTTTTCTTTTGTTCTGGTACGCACAAGAGGCTTGAAGTATTTCATGACGGCTTCGTTGTTCTGAGCATTCATAGCAGCCTTACCGGCCAATATGTATGACTCGTTAGCATATTCTCTTTTAGCGCTGGCCATAAACATCTTGATAGACTCCTCGCTCAAGCTCATGCATTCGTCCCATTTCTGCAAGTTGAAAGCATCAATAGCCTTTTTGTAATATTCGTTACCAATGAAACTCAATATCGTATTGTTGCCTTCTGCATACTCTTTGTCTGTGTCCAGATCTTTGCAACGAAGGGCTGCATCCTTACACTTATTCAGCCAATCGGGGTCTAAATTTTTGTATTTAGAGCGAGCCTTGTCTTGCTCTCCACCTATCTGGCTGTAAATCACAGCTGCATAATACCATGTTTTGGCATCATCTTTTGTTTGCTCGTGTTGGCAAGCAGCATCTATGAGTTTCTTTGCCTTGTCTAGGTAGCCTCTGTTCTGAGCCTCACGAGCACTCGAAACATTCAGCGACTGTGCGCTTACTGAATAACCTACGACAGCCAGAGCCATCATTAAAACAATTTTTTTCATTTTGTTGAGTTTAGAGTTTTGATTTTATTTTCTTTCTATTTTGTACACTTAAATGTTAAATTATTGCATCCCGTCCCCTACTGCGCATCCTGCGGTGTATCCGGGTTCTCTTGAGATGGCTGATTATCTGTGTTTACTGCACCATCTTGCTGCTCATTTTCCATACTTTCTTCATCGTTTTCGGTAGGTACCTTGGTGATGGAAGCAATGAAATCCTTACCGCGCAAGTTTATCAGTCTGACACCTTGGGTATTGCGCCCGAGAACACGCAACTCACTAATCTTCATTCTGATAGTGATTCCACTACGGTTGATTATCATCAAGTCTTCGTCGTCATTGACATTGGTCAGTGAGATTATGCCACCGGTTTTGTCGGTCAACTTCATGGTCATCACGCCCTTGCTGCCACGTTTGGTCTTGCGGTACTCATTCAACTTGGAGCGCTTGCCAAAACCGGTTTCGCTAACCACCAATATGTCTTCATTCTCGTCATTCGAAACCAGCATACCGATAACTTCATCGTCTTCCGGCTCCAGGGTGATGCCTCTCACACCGCTTGCTCCACGTCCCATCTCACGGAACTCATCCTCATTGCAACGCATCACCTTACCCTTCTTCGAAGCAAGCAGGATCTCGCTCTTGCCGTCTGTCAGACAGGCTGCAATCAGCTCGTCGCCCTCTCTGATACCCACGGCAATGATGCCCTTGGCACGAGGATGCGAATAATTCTCCAGCAGAGACTTCTTAACAATACCGTTCTTCGTACACATCACTATCGAATGACCCTTCAGGTAGTCCTCGTCGCTTAGGGTCTCCACATTCACATAAGCCTTCACTTTGTCGTCCGGCTCAATATTAATCATGTTCAAGATAGGACGTCCCTTAGCATTTTTCTCGCCTTCGGGCACCTCAAAGGCTCGCATCCAATAGCAGCGTCCCTTCTCGGTGAAGAACAGCAAATAGTTATGGTTAGTACACATAAAGATGTGTTCCACAAAATCTTCGGTACGCACCGAGCTGCCCTTCGATCCAACACCACCGCGGGTTTGGGCGCGGTATTCGCTCAGCAAAGTGCGTTTTATGTATCCCATATGCGAAATGGTGATGACCACTTCGTCATCAGGGATGGTATCTTCTATACGGAAATTGGAGGCCTCATAGCTGATTGCCGTGCGGCGTTCATCGCCATATTTCTCGCGGATTTCGGTCAGCTCGTCTTTGATGACGCCAAACAGTACATTGCGGTCGCCCAAAATCTCCTTGCAACGGGCAATAAAGCGCATCTTTTCGTCATATTCATCCTGCAATTTCTGATGTTCCAGTCCGGTCAGCTGACGCAGACGCATCTCAACAATGGCCTGAGCCTGCAATTCACTGAAGTTCCAGCGGTCCATCAAACTCTGCTTGGCAGCATCCACTGTGGCCGACTGCTTGATCATCTGGATGATTTCGTCAATGATGTCTATAGCACGAAGGAAACCCTCCAATAGGTGGGCCCTTTTTTCGGCCTCCTCCATCTCAAACTTAGTGCGGCGAGTCACCACATCCTCGCGATGCTCCACAAAGTTGCGAATCAGGTCTTTCAGATTCAGCAGCATGGGCCGACCATGCACCAGTGCGATATTGTTCACCGCAAAAGAGCTCTGCAACTCGCTTAACTGAAACAACTTATTCAGTATCACTTTGGGCACCACATCGTGACGCAGCATATACACCACCCGGATACCGTCTTTGTCGCTTTCGTCACGGATGTCGGTAATGCCAACAATCTTGCCCTCCTTCACCAACTGAGCCTGGCGTTTAATCATCTCGCTCTTGTTCACACCATAAGGGATAGTGTGGGCAACAATAATGTTCCTACCTTTATTATCCACATCAATAGAAGTGTCGGCACGCAACACGATGCTACCGCGGCCGGTACTATAAGCCTCCTTTACACCGTTGTAGCCATAAATGGTGCCGCCGCCGGGAAAGTCCGGTGCCTTCACATACTGCATCAGCTCTTCCGTGGTGATGTCGTTGTTGTCTATATAAGCTATACACCCGTCCAATACCTCGCGCAGGTTGTGCGTGGGCATGTTGGTTGCCATGCCTACCGCAATACCGCTCGACCCATTCACCAACAAGTTGGGAACACGGGTAGGCAGCACTGTGGGTTCCTCGCGTTCGTTGGTGTAGGTGGGCATCATGTCTACCGTGTTTTTCTTGATGTCTGCCAAAATATCATTGGCCATCTGTTCCATACGGCACTCAGTGTAACGCATGGCTGCAGGGCTGTCGCCGTCGATGCTGCCAAAGTTTCCTTGGCCGTCCACCAGCGGATAACGCATATTCCATTCCTGAGCCAAGCGCACCATGGCGCCATACACCGATGAGTCGCCGTGTGGGTGATACTGACCCAGCACCTCGCCGACCACGGTGGCAGATTTTCTATAGGGGGTGTTGTAGTACATGCCCATGTCGTTCATGGCAAACAGTATCCTGCGCTGTACAGGCTTCATTCCGTCTCGCACATCGGGCAACGCTCGCGACACGATTACCGACATTGCATAGTCAATGTAGGCCGATTTCATAGTAGTTTCAATGTCTACGCGCGTGATTTTTTCGTTTTCAGAAATCATCTTCTATGTATATATTATTGTATTTCAATTATAAAATGCAAAATCACATTCTTATATAATGTACAAAGATACGATTTTTTTTCCATTTAACATTATTCCTTAGCACCATTTTATCAACATTTATTCCAGTAACATATTGCCCATGGCATGCTTTTTGATAAGGAATAACTCATTAAACAGGTATCTGTTGAAAACAAACATTTCGACTACCATTCTATTTCGAGTTTTTGTTGTACTTTTGCATCGTCAATTAATTATTATGGAACCTAAACTAACAGAACACGCCAAACTAGCCCTGTCCAATAGCCGCGACGAGGCCATCCGTTTGAAAAACGGCGCCATCGGGGTGGAACACATCTTCCTCGGCATCATCCGCGAGAGCGAATGCTCCGCTGTCTCCATGCTGCGGAACCTGGGTGCCGACATCGCCGCCATCAAATCCAAAATCGAAAACACCATCGGACAGATGGACAGCGACCTGCGCTACTCTGCCGACAGCGAAATCCCCATGCTCCGCCAGTCCGAAAAAATCCTCCGCCTCAGCTTCCTCGAAAGCACACGGCTCAAATCTCCCGAAATACATACCGTACACATCCTCCTCGCCATCCTTCAAGAAGGAGAGAACCTCGTCGCTCAACTGCTAGGCCAGTATACTATCAACCACGCCAGATGCATCAACTACCTCCAGCAACAGGGGTCCCTCCCCCCTTCGGCCAATTTGTCCGACTTCTCCTCTCCCCTACCCGATTTCCGAGCCCAGACCAGCGAGGACGACAACGACGACCCTTACGCCGACCCCGATGACGACAACCGTCCTTCCGGCGGACAATATCGTGCCAACCCCGACGGACGCAAATCCGACAACAAGACACCTGCTCTGGAAAATTTTGGCCGCGACCTCACCCAGCTGGCTCTAGAGGGTAAACTCGACCCCATTGTGGGCCGCGAAAAAGAACTCGAACGCATCGCCCAGATTCTCTCTCGACGCAAGAAGAACAACCCCGTCCTCATCGGCGAACCCGGTGTCGGCAAGAGTGCCATCGCCGAAGGACTCGCACTCCGCATCATCGAAGGCAAGGTGCCCCGCACCCTCTACGACAAGCGCGTCATCTCCCTCGACCTCGCCTCCCTCGTAGCCGGCACCAAATACCGTGGCCAGTTCGAGGAACGCATGAAGGCCGTCCTCAACGAGTTGGAGAAGAATCCCGACATCATCCTCTTCATCGACGAAATACACACTATCGTCGGTGCCGGCAGTGCCAGCGGCTCCCTCGATGCATCCAATATGTTCAAACCCGCCCTCGCGCGCGGCGAAATCCAATGCATCGGAACCACCACCCTCGACGAGTATCGACAATATATCGAAAAAGACGGAGCCCTCGAACGCCGTTTTCAGAAAGTGCTCGTCGAAGCTACCTCTCCTGAGGAAACCCTCTCTATCCTCACCAACATCAAGTCTAAATACGAAGACCACCATCTAGTCCAGTATACCGATGATGCCCTCAAAGCCTGCATCACACTCACCGAACGCTATGTCAGCGACCGTGTCCTACCCGATAAGGCCATCGATGCACTCGACGAGGCCGGGGCCCGTGTGCGCATCACCAATGTCCAAGTGCCCGAAGACATCGTGGCTCTCGAAAGCGAGATTGCCCGCATAGAGAAATGCAAAAAAGAGGTTTTGGCCCAAAAGAATTACAACGAGGCCGCCGAATACCGCGACCAAGAACGGCAGCTCCGTGACAAACTGGCAGAACGCAAACACGAGTGGGAGGTGAACGACCGCGACAAACGCGTCCAGGTTACCGACCAAGATGTCGCCGAGGTTGTGGCTATGATGACCGGGGTCCCAGTCCAACGCATCGCACAGAGCGAGGGCAACCGCCTGCTGGTCATGGAGGACGAAATCCAAGGCTCCGTGGTTGGCCAAGACCAAGCCGTCAGTCAGATATGCAAGGCCATCCGCCGAAACCGTGCCGGTCTCAAGGACCCCAACCGCCCCATCGGTTCCTTCATCTTTGTAGGTCCCACCGGTGTTGGCAAAACCTATCTCACCAAAGTCCTCGCCAAATATCTCTTCGAGAGCGAAGCCAACATGATTCGTATCGACATGAGCGAATATATGGAGAAATTCGCTGTATCACGCCTCATTGGTGCACCTCCGGGATATGTAGGCTATGAGGAGGGCGGCCAACTCACCGAAAAAGTCCGACGCAAACCCTACTCTATCGTCCTTCTTGACGAGATCGAAAAAGCCCATCCCGATGTCTTCAACGTACTGCTGCAGGTCCTCGACGATGGTCAACTCACCGACGGTCTCGGCCGCAAAGTCGACTTCAAAAACACCATCATCATCATGACTTCCAACATCGGCACCCGGCAGCTCAAAGACTTCGGCACCGGCGTAGGCTTCAGCACCTCCGCCCGCGAGGCCGAGCGAGACCAGTTAGAACGCTCTGTCATCGACAAAGAACTTAAGAAACGTTTTGCTCCAGAATTCCTCAACCGTATTGACGATATCGTGTTTTTCAATAGTCTAAAACGCGTTGATATACACAAGATTATTGATATCGAACTCAAGGGGCTCTTCAAGCGTATCAAATCCATGGGCTTCGACATCGATATTGACGACAATGCCCGCGATTTCATCATCAAGAAAGGGTGGGACGAACAGTATGGTGCCCGACCCCTCAAACGCGCCATCCAACGCTACATTGAGGACAACCTCGCCGACGAGATTATCAAAGCCGACATCCTCCCAGGCGACACCATCCACATCACCTGTATCGACCCCGACGACAAAACAACCGAGAAACTCTCTTTCAGCATAGAGAAAGGCCCCACCAGCACCCAGCTTGACAACGCCCAATATGCTGCCACCAACTCTCCCACTGCCGAAGTGTTGTCCTAAACTCCACTATAAAGAGCATTCTCCCTTCCGTTGTTCACCAACAGATGGACAATAACCGACAAGCGGACCCAAAAAGGCCCGCTTGTTTTGTTCTTAGGCACGAGACAAAAAAAGCCGACCCAGCAAAGAGTCGGCTTCTTATAGTGTCCTCTGGATGGAACCAGAGTACAAAATGTCATTTATTCCTGCCAGTTAGCAATCAGGTTACGGTCGCCAACAGCATCGTTGATCTTGCTGATGGTAGGCCAGTACTTGTCCTCATGCTCCATGGGGAAGGCGGCCACCTTACGGCTGTAGGGATAGTTCCACTCCTCTGCGCAGACCACCTGCATGGTGTGGGGGGCATTGGCAATGGGGTTGTTGTCCTCGGTATACTTGCCGCTCATCACATCGTCAATCTCCTTACGGATGGCAATCAGAGCATCGCAGAAACGATCCAGCTCGCTCAGAGGCTCGCTCTCGGTAGGTTCCACCATCAAGGTGTTATGCACGGGGAATGCAACTGTGGGAGCATGGAAACCGTAGTCATCCAAACGACGTGCAATGTCGCCCACCTTTACCTTCAGGCTGAACTCGTTGAAGTCAACGATGAACTCATGTCCGCACATTCCGTTCTTGTTGGTGTACAGTATCTTATAGTACTTCTGCAAACGCGCACGCATATAGTTGGCGTTGAGGATGGCATGGCGGGTAGCCTCGGTGAGACCGTTGCCGCCCAACATCGTCAGGTAGCCGTAGCTGATGGGGAACAGCATGGCGTTGCCATAAGGAGCGGCAGCCATGGCGTTGCCCTTGGCACCGCCCACCTTCACCTGACCGTGCGAGGGCAGGAAGTCGAGCAACTTGGCACTTACGCAGATGGGCCCAACACCAGAACCGCCACCACCGTGAGGCCCTGCAAAAGTCTTGTGGAGGTTCAGATGGCAGACGTCGGCACCCATATGGCCGGGACTGGTCAGACCCACCTGTCCGTTCATATTGGCACCGTCCATGTAGACGAGGCCTCCGTTTTGGTGGATAATATCAATAATCTCGAGGATACCCTCTTCGAAAGCTCCGTGCGTCGAAGGATAGGTAATCATCAAGCAGGAGAGGTTGTCCTTGTACTGCTCTGCCTTGGCACGCAGGTCGTCGATATCCACATCGCCTCGTTCGTTGCACTTCACCACTACCACGGTCATACCGGCCTTGGCAGCACTGGCGGGGTTGGTGCCATGGGCACTGGCGGGGATGAGGCAGATATTACGGTGGCTGTCGCCACGGTCCAGATGATAGTTGCGAATAACGGTCAGGCCGCTGTACTCGCCAGCCGATCCCGAGTTAGGCTGCAGCGATGCGCCGGCAAAACCCGTCACGATGGAGAGCAGGTCTTCCATCTCGTTAATCATCTCGGTGTAACCCTGTGTCTGATCTGCAGGGGCAAAGGGGTGGATGGCACCAAACTCGGCCCAGCTCAAGGGCATCATTTCAGCGGCAGCGTTTAGCTTCATGGTGCAGCTACCCAGCGGAATCATGGCGCGGTTCAGGCTCAAATCCTTCACTTCAAGTTTCTTCATGTAGCGCATCATTTCCGTTTCGCTATGGTAGGTGTTGAAGACTTTCTGCTTCAGGTAGGCAGTCTTGCGCTGGAGTTTTTCGGGGAGGGTGGCATCCTCGGCAGTGCAGTTGCAGTCGCACACCAGCTCTTCGGCCTTCTTGCCGGCAGCCTCAGCCAGCACATTAATAATCTCCTGCAGGTCGGCCTTGCTGGTGGTCTCATCCAGGCTGATGCCAATACAATCTTCGCAGATGTAGCGGAAGTTGATTTCATGTGCCAAAGCCACTTTCTTCACGGCCTCGGTCTTCACAGGACACTGGAGGGCCAGAGTGTCGAAGAAGGCACGATTGTGCTGTTTGTAACCATATTTCTCTGCCTCTTTAGCCAACTTAGATGCCATCTTGTGAATGTGGTGAGCAATCTGGCTAATTCCTTCGGGACCGTGATAGGCAGCATAGAAGCCACTCATGATGGCCTGCAAGGCCGATGCGGTGCATATATTGGAGGTAGCTTTGTCGCGTTTGATGTGCTGCTCACGCATGCCTAGGGCCATACGCAGGGCGGGATTGCCCTGGGCATCGATGCTCCAACCAATGATACGGCCGGGGAAAGCACGCTTGAAATCCTCAGTAAAAGCATAGAAACCGGCGTGAGGGCCACCAAAGCCCATGGGCAGGCCAAAACGCTGATTGTTGCCGAAGCAGCAGTCCACGCCCATCTCACCGGGGGTTTTCACCATGGCAAGGGCCATCAGGTCGGTAGCCATACCAACAAAGATATTGTTCTCGTGGCACTTGGCTACGAAGTCGCTGTAGTCGCGCACTTCACCGAACTGGTTGGGGTTCTGCACCATCACAGCAAAGTACTGCTTGGCATCAAAATCAAAGTCGTCCACATTGCCAGTAACAATCTCTATGTTGCGCGGAGCGGCATTGGTGCGCATCACGTCGAGGGTCTGGGGCAGGAGGCCGTTGTCCACAAAGATTTTGCAAATACCATCTTTCTGGGCTTGACGGCTGCGCTGGGCAAAGAACATCAGCATACACTCGCCACCGGCAGTGGCCTCGTCCAGCAGACTGGCATTGCTCAAGGGCATGCCGGTCATCTCGCTCACCATGGTCTGGTAGGTCATCAAAGCCTCCAAGCGACCCTGGCTGATTTCGGTCTGATAGGGGGTATAGGCGGTATACCATCCGGCGTTCTCAAAAACATTGCGCTGGATGACGCTAGGAGTGATCGTATTATAATAGCCCATGCCGATATAGGTCTTGAACAGTTTGTTCTTGTGGGCCAACTCACGGCAGCGGCTGAGGAATTCATACTCATTGATGCCATCGGCTATGGGCATCGGTTCTTTCAGACGAATGGCTGCGGGCACGGCCTTGTCAATCAGTTCGTCGATGGAGCCAACACCGATTTCCTTCAGCATTTTTTCCTCTTCGGAAGCCTTGCACACACCATTGTGTCTCTGGGTAAAATTGTTGCTAATCATATAGTTATTATTAATTTATTTATATTTATCCACAAATAATGAATTTACAAAAATACAAAATAATACTGACTTATACAAAAAAAGTTTTTCAAGCCCCCCGCCCCAAACCTCCCCCTCCGATTACTCCGATTATTCCGAATACTCCGAATACTCCGATTACTCCGACCACTCCGACCACTCCGACCTCTCCAATTCCTCCAATCCCCCAACCTGCCATTTTGTCATTTCATTTTTTAGGGGTCAAGTCTCTCATTGCTATGTCGAAATAGTGTTCGGCATTTTTGTTGGCCCAACGCTCGGCATAGAGGTGTTGGTGCTGATGGCGTCCATGGGTGACCAACTCTGCCACCTGGCTCAGGTAGCTGGGTATTCCCACAACCAACAAGTAGAGCCATCCCCATCGCAGGCTGTCCACCGTGTGGCCGAACTCATGCATGAAGAGTTGACCAGAATGAAAACGCACCTGTTTTTCGAAATCTGCCTCCACGGCATCCGAAATCCATATATTCACAAAACACCCCAACGACAGCCCCATAGACATGCCGTCGTGCCGCTCCTGGTCCACCACAAAGGTAACCCCACCAAGATACTGAACCCCATCGATTCTCCCCGTCAGCACACGCCACTGCGACACCATATATCCCAGCCATAACTGTGGCATTTCCCATCCAAAACGGGCCAATGCCTGCACCACTGCCCTCCGCGGACGATGCCAGTCATACACATACCGTCCCACAAATAGTTTCCATCCCCATCGGGGCGACCTCATCACCCCCAATATCGTGGACAACAGCATACACCCCTTGCCTGCCACAAAGACCCATCCCCCTACCCTTGCAGCCGGACCGCCGTCAATGATGGCCACAAAGGCCCCCACATAGGTCAGGGACAACAGGAGGAAACCTATTGCCACAGGCAGTGCAACAGTCTCTTTCTGGTCTTTATAATTCACATTCATGAGGTGATTTTACAAATAGTTGCATAACATTGTGCTAGAAGTCAAAACCGAGACTGAAATATCCCCCCACTTTGTGGGTCAGAGAGGACCAATGGAGGTCAACGGACAAGGGACCGAGGATACTGTTATAGGTATACGCCAGTGCCACTCCGGTATGAAGTCGAGTAGGGTTGCTTTGCTGGAATATCGATTCGCTCAAGAGCGCATTGGCCATAAGGGTGAGGTAGTTCTTGCCCCAAATGTTGTAGCGGAAGTCTATGCGGGCGATACCTGCATTGTACGAGAGGTCGTAAGTGTTGACCACACCCGCAAAGGGCATCTGGGTTTCGAGCAGTCGCCCCGTCATGAGTCCGCCAACAAGTGTGTGCTCATGGAATCCGCATTCGTCAAAACCACCTGGCTTTCTAGCCAAACGGGCATAGAACTGGGGTATGAGGGTGAGTTTGCCACCACGGGGGGTGAAGTAGGAACGGAAATTGACTGTGAAGAAGGCGGTGATTTCGTGGTGCTCGTACCAGTTGTACCAACCATAATAGTCGCTACCACGTTTCTCGCACCTCTTTAGCGGATACTCTCCTAGAAGCACCAAGGCAATGCCGTGCCGGGGGGCTATGCCGTTGTCCAAATTGTCAAAACAGTAACGAATATAGCCTCTGACCGAGAGGTAACGGGTGGAATCGGAAAGGCCTATAACCTCGTAGGTGCTATGGTACATGCTGGGTATACGGTAGTAGTCGCCGCGGACTCCTATGCGCCAGTCGGAGTGGTGCAAATGCAGCTGCGAGAAGTAGAAATCAACCGAATGACGCTTGAATTGGGTGAAAGAGGAGTCGTTGGTGGAGAGCAGTTCTAATTGGTTGGAGGTATACTGGTATTCGAAGTTCAGGTTGCCGAAAGAACGGATTCCGTAATGGGCACCGAGGGTGTACTGCGTGTTGCTACCCAGACGCGCCGTTATGTCGGCCTTGAAACCTTCGAGGCGGTTCTCGTTAATGCCCAGATGGAGCTTCATGGCGGCTTTCTCAAAGGAGTCGTACCTGAAGCCCAATCCCAGGGAGTGGGGCGACGACGGGGTGAAATGGAAATGGATGTCGTAGGTGGGAACAGTGTCGCCAGTCACGCTTAGGGCCGAAGGATGAATGCTGTAGGTGATGTCCTGATAGCAACGGGTGCCATAGAAAATGCCAATGATTCTTTCCAATTCCTCACCGGTTAAGATAGTGCCCTGTTGCAGGTTGCCTTTGCGGCGAAGCCACGACTCACGATTCTGAGCATTCAGGAACTGTATTTGGCCCAACAGGAACTGCTGGCCTCGAATAGTGGTGGCTTTGACATTATGGAGTTCTTTTTGGCACGGTCCATAATTTTCCAAACGGGCCTTCAGAGCCAGAAACTCGGATTCATGCTTCTGGGCTTCGCGATAACCTATGGCCACAAGGGAGTCGATGGCTTCTTTATTAAAACTCATCATGTTGAAACCATCCATCGAAGGATTGATGTAGATATCACATTCCTTGCGGTTCTCGGGTGCATGATTCTGTGTGGCAATGCTTTTGAGTTGGCTGAGGAGCTGAGGTAGGGTTTGCAATCCCTCTATGTCCTCGATAGGTTTGGAGGCCACCTCGGTGCCGATAATGATTTGCGCCCCCATGTCCTGACAGACATCCACAGGGAAGTTGTCCACGAGTCCGCCGTCAATGAGGAGTTTTTTGTTGATCTTGACGGCAGAAAAGAAACCCGGTATGGCCATGCTAGCGCGGATGGCTTCGGGGAAACGGCCACTACGCAGCACAACCTTGCTTCCGTCGGCCACGTTGGTGGCAACACAGGCAAAGGGTATGGGCAGGGTGTTGAAGTCGATACTGTCGTTGTAGCCCACCGAGAGACTATTGAAGAGATTCACCAGACTGAAACCGCCCACAATGGAGCTGGGCAACGAATTGACAAAGGCTTCATTGTCGCTTATATTGCCCGTCTCTAGCTGCATCTTTTGGCTCCGTTGGAGGGTGTTCTTTGTATCGAAGGCTATCTGAAACAAAAGCTGGTCGCGCATGGCTCGGTCGCTGGAAGAGAGCGTCTTACGACCTTGGTTGTCCAGTATATAGGTGTTCCAATCGAGGTTAGAAATCATTTGCTGCATCTCATTGGGTGAATAACCTAGTGAATAAAGTCCGCCAATGATAGAACCCATGCTCGTGCCGGCTACATAGTCCACCGGTATGCCAATCTCGTCGAGATACTTGAGCACACCGATGTGGGCTGCCCCCTTGGCCCCACCACCTCCAAAAACAAGACCTACTTTGGGTCGTTTCTTCGACTGCGGTTTGCCTTTGACATCGACAACCTCTTGGTCACAAACAGCCTCCTGTGCCACAACACCTAGTGCACAAAAAAGCATAGTAAAAACAATTAACAATCTCTTTATCATAAGAATAGCTCTTTTAAAACAACAAACTAATATCTCACAAAGATACAAATAAAAACAAAAAAAAAAAAAAAAAGTGAAAATCTACAGCAGCCCACACCCCTAAATAAACAGAAAACCAGGGTACTCTGATTATTCAGAGTATTCAGAGTACTCCGATTATTCCGATTACTCAGAGTACTCATAATAAAAAAAACAGCCCCATTCGGGGCTGTTTTTATCCTTGATTAATTAGTAGCATCAATACTCATGCACTACACGCACAGAGCATCCAGTGGAGTAAGGCATGGTGTTCTGCATACCGCAGGCGTTGGCACCGATGTGGAAGGAGTAGCCTGTAGTGCCATTGACATGGCTGGCAGTCCAGTAGTTGCCGATGGTGCCGATGTTAGAGGTAGCACTGACAATACGCATGCCGGCAGCAGGCAGGAAGACAGCACCAGCAGCTTCCATCACAGCCCAGTTGGCAGCGTTATACACATTGGTGGTATAGCTGGTGTCGGTGCTGACGAAGTTCTGGCCAGCGGGCAGCTGCCAGTTGTCAGGAAGAATGATGTAGCCGGGGGTGCTCACCACAGTAGCCATACCTCTCAGCTGAGCAGCATTGGGACGCTGACTCAGAAGGTAAGTCCACTCGCTGTAGGTAAGGGTACGCCAAGTAGCCATCTGGTTGCCACCGTTGATGATGGGATTGTAGTAACCCCAGTCGCCGTTGGCGTAGAAATCGGTCAGGTCGTTGCCGTCGGTGGCTTCGCAGTACTCGGTGTTGTTGGTAGTAGTTTCATAGGGCATGTAACGACCGGCGCCGCCATCCCAGCTGCTGGTACCGTAGCCGAAGAGGTCGATCCAGGAAGTGCAGTAGCCCTGCATGTACACATTGTTGTTGTCGCTGCCTGCCACGTCGTACTGGTGCTCGGCAAAACGCCAAGTCTTGATACGGGGACGATACTGCAGGTTGCCCTTAGAGAAGTTGATGCGTGTGGTGGCGCTGACGCTGAAAATGCCGGGGAGGGCACCTTCGATGATGGGGTGTTCGAGGTTATAGATATGCTGGCTCAGGCTGTCCATGACATTCTGGTAGATGTTGCCCATGCTGTCGATGCGGTCGTTGAGGGCCTGGTCGAGACTGTCGATGCGGCTGTTGACGAGGGCTATGAGGGAGTCGACATAAAGCTTGTTAGCAGCATCATAGGGAGCGGTGGGGGTGTAGAGATTGTGGATCTGGCTGAAGGCATTGTTATTGACCGAAAGGACTTCGCCCAGAGTGGGGATGTAGTGAGGCATTACAACATATTGGTCACCAACAAAGAGGGTATCGCCGTTGATGGAGACGGCGGGGCTGGGCAGCACAACATACTGGTCGCCCATATAGAGGGTGTCGCCGTGGAGCACCAGCTCGGGCAAAACGACATATTGGTCGCCCATATAGAGGGTGTCACCGCTGATATTGATGCTGGGGTCAGGCAGAATGACATACTGGTCGCCCATAAAGAGGGTGTCGCCACTGAGGCGGAGCAACGGGGTACCATTGTAGGGCAGAACAACATACTGGTCGCCCATGAAAAGAGTGTCGCCATGAATGGTGAGTGAACCAGCACCACCAAGGTGGGGCAGGATAACGTAGGTGTTGTGGCTATCGCCAAAGAAGAGGGTGTCACCGTTGATGCTGGGACGCAATGAGTCATAGGGGAACTGGAGGTCGTTGATGAACTGGCTCAGGCGGGTAGGAGCACCCTGCAGGCTGTCGTAGTTGTAGCCCCATTCTCTGAAACGGGGGTCCTGCTCGTCATAGACGAAACTGTCGTCGATGCGACGGGCGTAATCGGCATAGTGGGCATAGGGCACAGCCAGGATTTTCTGAGTGGTGGAAAGGATGTAGTTGTTGCCGCCCTGGGGGTCGATTTCGCTGAGGATGAAATAAGGACCATTGCCCCAGTCGATATTGGCAAATTCGGTGGAGTTCTCTCCAACGATGAGGGTGAAAAGACCGTTGGCATTGGTGGTGACGCTACCGGCCTGCTGGTAGACGGCGGTGCCGGTCTCCGAGCCGCGGAGGATGCTGATGCGCACGCTGATGGTGCGGTTGTTCATAAGCTGGCCGGCAGTATTGCGGACGACGGCCTGATAGTTGAAGCCCTGCGGCACCTGTGCGAATAGGGTGCAGCCAAAGGCTATGAGAGCAACCAGTGTGGTAAATATTCTCTTCATGATTAGTTGGCTTTAATAATTTTATAAATGTTCATTTTTGTTTTGTCTTCGTTGGCAACCTGTAGCATGTAGTTGCCGGCAGCATAGGACTGCATGTCTATCTGTTGCTGTCCGCCAGTGTAGGTGCCTTCCTGTAGGGTCTGTCCGTTGGTGTTGAACAGGGTGTAGGTGAGCTGTTGTGGCTCGCTGCATTCGAGTATCACATGCTTGGTGGTGGGGTTAGGATAGAGCGAGATTTCTACCGTGAGGGTCTCGATGCCTTCGTAGCGTTCACGGTCGCGCTGCGTGAAGGGCTGCTGGACTCCCTCGGTGAAAGACTCGGTGATGTTGACCACAGTGATGGCTGGGGCTATGGAGGTCTGCACGGCCACCTCGCCACCGCTGAAGCTCAGACTGCCCGCAGGCGTGGCCACATCACCACCACAAAACGTGATGGCCTGTTGGGCATGCAGGCATCCACATCCTAACAACACCGTCAGCACGAGTGCTGAAGCCTTTGTTAAAATTGATTTGTACATATTACTTTTATTTACGTTTTTTTATTTTTCCAATGTGGTAGGAGGCTCGGTGAGTTGCAGACCCACATTGAGTACCTCGATTTCGACGCGGCGGTTGTTGAAACGGCCCTCGTCAGTGTCGTTGGTGTCGATGGGATATTTCTCGCCGAAGCCCTCAGTTTCCATGCGGTCCATTGCAACACCCTTGCTGTGGAGGTATCGGGCCACGGATTTGGCACGGTTCTGAGACAGGGTGGCGTTGTAGTCGTCGCTGCCCTTGCTGTCGGTATGACCGATAATCTTGATACGCATTTCGGGGAAGGCCTTCATCATCATGGCCACCTCGTCCAGCGGAGACTTCGATTCGGGACGCAGTTTATACTTGTCGAAATCGAAATTGATGTTGAACAAGCACATACGTTTGTCGCTGACATCGATGCCCAGCGTCATGAAGGAATACATCTCGGCAAAAGAGTAGCAGTCCTTACGCACATATTCCACATCGGGATTGATGGGACGCACCGGCTTGTTGAGGAAGATGGTGTCGCGGTTGACGTTGGTGTCCACATAGATGGTGTCGGTGATGGTAATGCTGTCGTTCTTAACAACATAAACGGTGTCGATTTTCTGTTCGAGGGGTTTGCGCTCTTGCTTCCAGCTGTTGTCGATAGGCAAGGCTATGCGCATGGCAACCTCCAAACCACGGTTGTGGCGGGTCTCCTGCCACAGCTCGGCTCCGAAGAAGGGGTTGCCGATGATGGAGCGGTTGCCTTCGACGATGTTGGGGTTGTTCAGTATTTCACGCTCAGCAAAGGTGTTGAGCAGACCCCAGTTGTAGCCTGCTTCGATGGAGAACAGCACAGGTATGCCATTGGTGCGGATGAGATAGTCGAAACCAAGGCCGGCCATCACACTCAGGTCCAAACCGTTGATGTCGGCTTTGGTGATGGGAGCCGTAACCCCATAAGGATAGTCTACTTCATCCTTATAGTACACCTTTCCGCCAAAGGCTAGATTGGCCTGAGGAACCACCATCAGATAGGGCGAGAAGCAACTATTCTTGAATCGGATGTTGTAGGTCAGAGGCAGACGCAAGTCGAGATAACGGGCCTTGAGGCTGTAACGCACGTCCAGCCAATCGAGCGAATCAGCACGTCCCACATAGGAGACTTCGGGACGGATAGCAAAATTGGACTTGCCCAGATGGAAATGGCCGAAAAGACCAATCATGCCCTGCAGTTGGGTGTGGTGGTCATAACGGTCGATGCCATCGTAGGAGTATATCATGTCGGAGAAATTGGCACCCCCACGCACACCTATTAGGTTGCGCGGAAAAATCACTTCGGACGCTTCGTCAATGGTGGCAGCCTTGATGGTGGTGTCCTTCACGGCCACACTATCTTGGGGTGCCTGAGCCAAGGCCATATTGGAGGCAAGCACCGTCACGATAAGAGTAAATAGCTTGTGTTTCATCGTTCTTTCTTTTATAGTTTAGTGGTCTGGGTGGAGCCAAGTCGGGAAGCTAAGCCGTTGCCGTCGTTCCAAATGCGATAGGTTTCGACTGGAGGAATCTGCGAGGCGTAGTAGTCGTTGACTGCCCATTTATCGAGGATGATGTTGGTGTACTGGCAGTTGTGGATGCCTTCCTTGGCAATGGTGCCGGACACCACAGTAGCGGTAGAGCAGGTGTAGAGGGTGTCTCCCTCACGGTTGGTCTTAGCAATGTTCTGGAAACAATACATGGTGAAGTCGTCTCCTTTGCCAATCACATTGGCCATGGTTGACAGTCCCAGCACGGTGTCCACCTGCGACTCGCTGTAGCTTACGCGACCGCGAGGGTACTGACCACTGAGGGTCATAATCAGGTCGTAAAAGTTGTTTTGATAGTCGTCTGAGGCATACTGTAGGTCCATCGGCGATACCTTGAATTTGCCCTCAATGGAAGGTGGGTTGATACCCTCATGAATGACAAAGCCATTGTCGCGCAGCGAATCCTGAAGCCGCTCAGGAATGACGGAATAAGGTATTTTTCCGTCAGGAGTGGGTAGGACGAGCGTGTCGTCACCATCCTTCAGACATCCCGTAAAAAGCAAAAACGGGAGCGAAAGATGAATAAGGATGATTGATAAACGCTTAATTTTCATAGGCTAATAAAATATTATATATCATAATTTGAGTTTGCAAAGATACTAAAAATAAATTAAACAAACATTTTTAAAGCATTTTACTGCTTACTTTTTTCATCCGGGCTACTTCCAGTAACGACAAAAAAAACTGTACCCGCATACTAAATGGGCCAATTTATCGTTTTAAATATGTGAAAAAAAAGTTTTTTTGGATTATTATGCTTGCTACACTCCTTATCATTCTTTCCCACATTTTCCTGCGAGGCAAAAAGGCTACAGACCCCAGCCAAACTCAAATCGATGCCGCATGGCAATATATCGTCAACCACAACATGAATCGCGAAATCTGCATCCTTGTGGACTACTCTCTCCCATCGGGATGCAACCGCCTGTGGGTGTGGGATTTCGCTAGCCAGCATAAGATTTTCGAATGCCCCGTGGCCCACGGCAAGGGCAACGGCAAAGGTCCCAAAGGCAGCCGAAAAGACTCAGCCCGCTTCAGCAACGAGGAAGGCTCTTGGCTCAGCTCTCTCGGCCACTGCCGCATCGCAGAGCGCTACAATGGGCAGTACGGCATCAGCTACCGCCTCGACGGCCTCGACGAGTCCAACAGCAATATCCGCCAACGCAACATCGTCATTCATGGCCACAAGTCGGTGCCGCAGAAACCTATCTTCCCCCTGCCTAGCGGCAGAAGCAAAGGATGCTTTATGGTGGCAGACAAGAATATGGCCACACTCGACACCCTTCTGCGCGACCGCCACGACGTACTCCTTGTCAGCTACATCTGAGCACCCTCTCTCCCACCCCCACTGAGGCTCTTTGTCGAAAAAAAACTCCCTGTTCAGATTTTTTCTTTATCTTTGCAAAAAAAAATATCGACCATCTAAATCGCTATCTACATGAAAGTCAAGGTAGGAATTGCCCAATTGGCCAATGTGGCCGACAAGCAACAGAACATACAACGCTATTCCGACAAGGTGCGCGAGCTAGCAGCCGGCGGTGCCCAGATCATTTGTCTCCAAGAACTTTTCGCCTCGCTCTATTTCTGCGACGAGGAACGCTACGAGAACTTCCAATTGGCTGAGCCCATCCCCGACGGACCCACGTGCCAACATTTTATGGCCCTTGCCAAAGAACTAGGCGTTGTCTTGGTTTGCTCCCTTTTCGAGAAAAGGGCCGAAGGCCTCTACCACAACACCACCGCAGTCATCGATGCCGACGGCACCTATCTGGGCAAATACCGCAAAATGCACATCCCCGACGACCCGGGCTACTACGAGAAATTCTACTTCACCCCCGGCGACCTGGGCTACAAGGTCTTCAACACCCGTTTTGCCACCCTCGGCGTTCTCATCTGCTGGGACCAATGGTATCCCGAAGCCGCCCGCATCACTAGCCTCATGGGCGCACAACTGCTGTTCTTCCCCACCGCCATCGGCTGGGATGTCAGACAAACCGAAGAGGACAACCGCGAGCAGTATGAGGCCTGGCAGACAATCCAGCGCAGCCATGCCGTGGCCAACGGAGTCCCCGTCATCAGCGTCAACCGCACAGGCCTCGAAGGCGGCATGCAGTTCTGGGGTGGCAGTTTCATCACCAATGCCTTCGGCCGTGTACTCTATCAGGCACCCCACAAGGAGGAAGCTCTCCACATCCAAGAACTCGACCTCGACCAAACCGACCACTACCGCCGCCACTGGCCCTACTACCGCGACCGCCGCATCGATTCCTACGCCCCCATCCTCCAACGCTATATCGACCAAGACTGCAAATAACAGCAATCAACCATTTGAATAATAACTATTAACAAGGACTAAATGACCCCTAAAGAGCAATCCTTTTACATGCCCGCCGAATGGGCCACACACAAAGCCACATGGCTCAGCTATCCCCACAACGAGGACTCCTGGCCCGGCAAGATTGAAACCATCTTCCCTTCTTACCACCTTTTCATCAAGGTTCTAGCCGAAGACGAGGAGGTGCACATCAACGTCGACGACCAGCGCATGGAAGACCATGTTGCCGAAGCTCTCCGACAGATTGATGCCAACATGGCCAATATCTTTTTCCACCAGTTCCCCACCAACGATGCTTGGTGTCGCGACCACGGCCCGGCGTTCCTGCTCAACCGCCAAGACCCTTCCAAACACGCCATCGTCAATTGGAACCACAACGCCTGGGGCGGCAAATACCCCTACGAACTCGACACCCAAATTCCCCTTCATATATATAACTTCTTGGCGCAAACCGACAAGAACCTGCAACTATTCGAACCCGGCATCGTCATGGAGGGCGGCAGCATCGATGTCAACGGCTGCGGCGACCTCCTCACCACCACCTCCTGCCTGCTCAACCCCAACCGAAACCCCCACTTGAACAAAGAACAGATAGAAGATTACCTAAGAGGATATTACGGTGTAGATAATATTATCTGGCTGGGAGACGGAATCATGGGCGACGACACCGACGGCCATGTCGACGACCTCAGCCGTTTCATTGCCGAGGACACCATCATCACAGCCGTAGAGGAAGACTCTTGGGACGAAAACTACGACATTCTCCAACGCAATCTCAAAACCCTCAACAGCTGCCGCCTAGCCAACGGCAAGCAACCCACCATCGTCGAACTGCCCATGCCCGACATGGTTTTCTACGACAACCAGCGACTCCCAGCCAGCTACGCCAATTTCTACATAGCCAACAACAAAGTCATCTTCCCCACCTACCGCTGCCTCACCGACAACGAGGCCGCATACATCCTAGAAGCCTGTTTCCCCGACCACGAAATCATAGGCATCGACTCCACCGACATCGTCTGGGGCCTGGGCAGTTTCCACTGCCTCAGCCAGCAGCAGCCCGCCCGCTAGCCCACATCGCACTGCACATTTAACCTAGGATTGGTTTTCTGCGAAACGTTGCAAAGTCTCAGCGGAGGAAGCGAACTTCCTTTGCGCTCGACTTTGCAACGTCAATAGATTTGCGCGCCTTCGACACAACACTATCGAATAGACCGATCGACTACCTTTTGACATACGTAGTTAAAGAATGTTAAATGACAGGGGTCAGGGGGTAACTATTTCGATGGGTTTGGCTCTTATATATGTGGGCGTCTTTTTGTTACTGGAAAAATGGATTGTTCCGCACGAGAGATTAACAACGAAAACAACGAAAGATGAAGAAGATTATCTTATTGTTTATTCTTGCGGCAGTTGGCTTGGGTGCCAAGGGACAGCATTATGACTGGGTGAAACACTATCACGGATTGCGCGACGACGAATTCCGGTCCGGCATCGTGCGGATGGAGGCCGACAGCGGGGGCAACATCTATATGATGGGGTGTTTCACAGTGGATGCCAACATCGACGGCGAGTACTTCCTGCCGCCACAGCACCAGTCAGTCAACAACAACCTGAGTCTCTTTGTTGCCAAAATGAATCCGGAGGGCGAGATGCTGTGGCACAAGGCTATCTACAAGCAGGAGTACCCCAACGAGGGACGGGTCTATCCCATCAGTATGCGCCTGGTGGGCGACACGGCCCTGATGATGATGGCCAATTTCCAGATGCCCTTGAGTGACAACAATGGGAACCGCCTCTATTATCTTGATACAATGATTGCGGACAACGACGGCTACCCGTTCCCTACCGACAGCTCTTCGTCGTGGTTTGCCACAGGCCTCATCACCCTCGACCCCGCCGACGGCCATCTGCTGGAGCACCATTTTCTGCAACGGGCTCTGATAGACACGGCGGGCAACGTGGTGCGTAGCAGACCAGGCCGCCCGTGGAGCGCAACGGCACTTGGCGCCGCAGACTTTGATGTGGACAGCCGTGGCAACATCTACCTGGTGCGCAGTGCCTACGACGAGGACGAAGTGTACTGCGACACCTGTGCCAACCATTGGCGTCCGGTCAGTCCCCTCGAAGGGAGCATCGGCGCCATACGTGTGCTTGTCGACGGCGTGCATACCATCGACTACACGCTGCCCTACGCCACGGGCCGCTGGAACCTGCAGCTGATGAAGTTCGACCCCCATTTCGACACCCTGCTCGATGCCACCTACGTCATCCGCGAGGCACCCAATATGCCCGACACCATCAGGTACGAAGAGAGCTATATGAGTGTCCGCTCGTTCAATATGCACGGCGACCGGCTCTGCATCTGCCTGGGCCTGAGCAAAGACCACGACGGTGCACCTATCGATCGCAGCGACACGTTGGTCATCCATACCGCCCAGCAGCATTTCCACCTTGCCCAGGACGCCCTGCTGACCTACGACACCGCTCTGATGCCGCAGCAGTTGGTGCAGATGGATTTTCTTTACGCCCGAGCCGAAGGCATCCCTGAGGGTGAGGTGTCATACGGCAGCATCCTGATGCTCAACACGGCCTACGATGCCGACTCCAACTCGCTCTTCGTGCTGGGCCAAACCGGTACACGAAACAACGTGATTCCAAGTTTTAGTCCGCACGTAAGCTATCACGGTGACAGCCTTGCGATGGCCAACACCTTCTTCTTCCTGCGCCTCAATCCCGACAACGGCGCACTGCTTTCCTATGGGACGGCAGAGAGCGGCTTCGGTTTTCACCTAGTTGGCACGCCAACCTATGACGGCTACATCAACATTGCCGCCAAGAACAACCGGGTCTTTGCAATGACCAAATACTCAAACAGCATATTCTTTGGCGACACAGCCTTCTATACGGCCAGTTACGGGGTCAATATGGGCGCCGTCACCGCAATGGGATTGGCGCAGTGGGACTATGCTGGGCATCAGGTGGCCTTCTACGATTTCCATGCTCCGAATTACCGTAACAAAACCGGCCCTGTGGTGCTGCACGACAGCTCACTCTATTTCAGCGGCGTGGCTCTCGAAGGAGCCTCGTTTGGTGACATCTTGCTGCCGGGTTCCAACACCTTCATCGGGTGCTATGTTGACACGGCGCTGCTGCACCCCTACGTCTACGACGACCGCCACGCCGACCAGTACATCACGTGGAATGTTCACAGCGTGAACGACACCATCTACGTCGGCGCAATCAACCGCACAATGGGCCTTTCGGCAACCTCAAGCAGCGGTCTGCCGGTGGAATACCTACTGTCGAACGACACGGTGGCACGCCTCATAAACGGTCCCCAGCTGTGGATTGCCGACAGCGGAACAGTTCGCATCACTGCCATACAGCGTGGCAACACCTACTGGAACGAAGCTCCACCCGTCGAAAAGATTCTCCGCGTGGGACACGTCAAGGGACGCATCGTGTGGACACAGCCGTTAGAGTTCGTCTATAGCGACACAATCATCCACCTCAATGCGTTCTTTATCCTCGGCGACACCAATATGACCTACTCCTTGCCGGCAAACAACGGCGTGGCCGAACTGACGGGTGCCGGGTCGCATATGCTGCACCTGCTCGGCCCCGGCACCGTCGACATCACCGCCGAGGCTTGGCATTACAACCCCGACTCCGAAGATCACAACTTCCACCTAACTAGGACATTGGTGGTACACTCCAAGCCCGTCGACCCCATCGGTATCGACATAGTGCTACCCCACGCGATGAAAGCCTATCCCAACCCCACCACTGGCAAAGTGACCATCCTTTGTCCTGAGCCCATAGTGACCGCCTGGCTAACCGATATGATGGGCCGCCGCGAGGAAGTGCCCTTCACCCCCGACGGCCCCAGCCAGTACTCGCTAGATTTAACCTCCCGCCCCCAAACCACCTATCTGTTGACCCTCACCACCGCCGACGGCAAGCAGCACACAGTCCGCCTACTGAAACAGTCAGACATCTTTACTCGATAATGAAAACGGATTTATAAATGCAAAAACAACACAACTATGGCAAGAAAGACCCTAACCTTTGCGCTCCTCGCGCTGCTGGCAATCACCGCCCGCGCCCAGCACTTTGACTGGGTGAAATCCTACATTGGTGAAAGCGACAATAACGGACTGACCGACCTAAACTCAATCGTAGGGAGCGCAGTTGACAAAGAAGGAAACTTGTACATCTTGGGCGAGTTTACAAAAGGGGCGCAGATAGACGGCACAGATCTTCTTCCGTTCACTCCATATGGTCCATACAACAAAACTGTGAATGTTGTTATTGCCAAATTGAGTCCAGCAGGACAGCTGATGTGGCACAAGCCAATCCACACTAACTATGGTTCTCCCACAAATGGCATAGGCATACAGCTTGTAGGCGATACATCCATCGTCTGTATGGTTATGCTTTCGCGTCCTGGCGTTAGGGATCAAAATTACACTTACTTTTTGGACACGCTCTTTCTTGAAACCAATGATTTCGCTTTTCCCACAGACAGTGTCAGAGGTGCTTGGTTCCTTACGTACTTGGAGTTTGATTTGGATGGCCATTTGAAAGACAAACACTTCCTGTCTGCGGCATGCATCTATTCCGACAGAACAATTATGATGGCAGACTCTTGCCATTACAGAGATTGGGGTTTTAATAGCGATGCTTTTTCGGTAGACGAAGATGGCAATATCATTTTGGCTCATCCTGTAATATCTGGAATCAATCTGTTTGACGACAGTACGTTTTGGGGATACCGACTCTTGATTAACGGAGGCGAGAGGCATTTTGATGTCCATGTACCCGCCTTTACGTCGTATAATAACTATCAGATTATTAAGTTTTCTCCTCGTTTCACAAATATCTTGCACCAACAACTTCTTTTCGAGCCCAACATACCGAATCTTAACGGGGTTGACACTTATATCACTTCTTTGATGTCATCCGGCAAAGACAACTCAATATATCTTTTATTGAGTATGAACGCAGGAACGGTTGATGTTTTGGATTCTGTTGATTTCCGTATCACGGGAATGCCGGATATACATATCCAGACAGAAAACAGTCTCGACTATTCAGTCATACTAAAATATGACAACGTGCTGAATCCTCAATGGCTATTCCAGTTGGATTATGAAAATACTAGCAACAATCATGATTTGTGGAATGATTATCTGATTAATGCACTAAGCATAGACGAAAATGGTAACGTGTATTGTCTCGGGAGAATTGGGGCTCTTCATCAAGAACAAATCTATAGGGCTGATACTTTTAATATAAATGTGCGAAATGGTATATTTTTTGCACGATTAGACAAAAATACAGGACAGACCTTGGCCATTGGCGAAGTACGGTCATCCCGTACAACGGTGCCGCAACTATTAGAACACATAGAAATTGCAACCAACAACAATCTTGTCATAGCACAAATATCATATCAGCAGAACATCCATATACAAGATAGTGTTATAACAAACTCAAGGTCAACTGGCTTTTTTGTGTGGGACAAAGACGGCCACGAAGTACAATTCATCGACTACAACTCTTCAAGCCCAACTAATGACCCGCGTGGAACCATCCTTCGCGACAGCATACTTTACCTGTCGGGAAGAATGAACGGCGGCGGCACCTTCGGCAATTACACGCTTCCCGCTGGGGAAGACCGAGCTTATGTGTTGAAGTACGTCGACACTATCTTCGCTACTCCGTATGTCTATGTCGAACCCGATGACTCCACAAACCACGGCGGTGGCGGCGAGGTGCGCATCACCATGGTGGGCGACGAGGAGGCTTTCGTGGCATACCCAAATCCTTTCCGGCAGAGCGTGAAGATAAGAGTTGAAAGTGGAGCGTTGAAAGTTGAAAACGGGGTTGCCACCGCGTGGCTCACCGACCTCACCGGCCGCCGCGAGGAAGTGCGCCTCACCCCCGACGGCCCCGGACAGTACTCGCTGGATTTAACCTCCCGCCCACAAGCCACCTACCTCCTCACCCTCACCACCGCCGACGGCAAGCAGCTCACCATCCGCCTATTGAAGAAAAGCGATATATATACCCGTTAACTCTCGGTGCACGCCACAAACAACAAAAAAAAATCCCACCCCACATAATATAACAATTAGTAAGTGCGTTATTAGTAATAAATCAATTAGCAATATTATCGACAAACCAAATGGAGAGAAGCTTGCGCTCTTTGTCGTGACAATAAAAACAGACTAATAACAAAAAGAACAATATGAATAAATTGTTTGTATTCGGAAAAACGGTAAGCGGCGACGAATTCACCGATCGCGAGGATGAGACCAGAAAACTGGTTTCCAACTTCAAGTACGGCGTGAACACTTTTATCGTTTCGCCCAGAAGGTGGGGAAAAACCTCATTGGTGAAAAAAGCCAAGGAAAAATCCGAAGGTGCACAGTTGAAGGTGGTGTATCTTGATGTGCAGCAGTGTCGTAGTCGAGAGGAGTTCTGTGAACGTTTTGCATCGGCAGTGCTCACGCAAACCTCCGGCAAAGTCGACGAATGGCTAGAGAATGCCCGCGCATTCCTTAGCCGTTTCAGTTTTGGCGTCAATGCTTCACCAGACCCAACTGGCGAAATGAGCGTCAAACTGGATCTGTCGCCTCGCGAACGCTCGATAGAAGACCTGCTGCAACTGCCCGAAAACATAGCCAAAAAGAAAGGCTTACAGGTGGTGGTGTGCATCGACGAGTTCCAACAGATAGTCAACTATGCCGACACATTGAATTTCCAAACCGAACTGCGCTCGATTTGGCAACATCATGAACGTGTCTCCTATTGCCTGTTCGGCAGTCGCAAGCATATGATGGAAGCCCTCTTCGACGACACATCGAAACCGTTCTACAAATTCGGCGACATAATCTATCTGCAACGTATTCCAACCGAATACTGGGTGAAATATATCGTGGGCAAGTTCGGGCAAGAGAATAAAACTATCACCCGCAAGCAAGCAGAGTGGATAGTGCGGCAAGTGGACGGCAATTCGTCATACGTGCAACAGTTGTCGTGGTATGTTTTCCAACGCACAGGAAAACAAGTAGACGAGGCTTCCTTGTATGAAGCCTTTACAGAACTGGTAGAGCAGTGTGCCGACGTGTTCGAGGCCAAAACGGAAAGCCTAACTGCCTATCAGATGAACTTCCTTCGTGCTGTGGCCGATGGAATCGACAGCGGCCTCTCGTCGGGCAAGACCATACAAAGATACAATCTCGGCTCGTCTGCCAATGTAGCAATCATAAAAAAAACGCTTTTGGAGAAAGACCTGATCATGATGGAAAACAAAAAAACAATCCTCTCCGACCCGATTATGGGTGCGTGGCTGAGGAATGGTTAATGAAAACATCTATACACGCACCAAAACAACACAACTATGGCTAAAGTGGTGTTGAAAGTTGAAAACGAGGTCGCCACCGCCAGGCTTACCGACCTCTCCGGCCGTTGCGGGGAAGTCCGCCACACCCTAAGCGGATAGCGGAGAACGTGTTTACACCCTTGACCTCACCTCCCGCCCACAAGCTACCTACCTCCTCACTCTCAGCACCGCTGACGGAAATCAGCGCACCATCCGCCTATTGAAGCAGTCGGACATTAAAAAAAATATACGGATATATACGTAAAGATGCAATTAATAATAATTTTCTGCGTTTATAACCGAAAAAAGAGATACAGAACAATAATACAAGACATAAACAAATGCTAATGAAGAGACTTTTCCTTCTGTCAATGCTCACCCTTGCCGCCTTCACTGCCAATGCCACCGTGCGTTATGTCTCCATGCTGGGAAATGACAACAACAATGGTCTGGCATGGTCAACAGCCAAACGCAATATCGATGGTGCCATGAACGATGCAGCGCAGGGAGATACGGTATTTGTGGCCATTGGGACATACCCCAAGTTTTCGGCCAAAAATGGAGTGCATGTTTTCGGTGGTTTCCTCGGCACAGAGCAGAGCCTTGCCGAGCGTCAGGCACTGCACCACGGATACCTGCAGGACAGTTCATGCACAAGGATTTTTACGGCCTCCCAATCCGAACAATTCCTGACCACCTATTACTCGTGTATAGACTATGAAGAGTCTGCCACCGTGCCAACAGTTATCGACGGCTTTGTGGTGAAGGTGGATAGTGTCTACAACACTTACGCCATCCTGATTTTGGCGCTGCTGGACGGAGACTATCATCTGTCCAACTGCACTCTCGACGGTGAGTATGCTGAAGTGAATGCTGTTTACGGATGGAGCTATATGGAAAAGGCCAGTTATGGGTACTCTACCACCGCTTCTGGCAGCGGATTCTATGTATATGATTGCGCGATAAGACACTGCTTCAGAGGGGGCTTACTCTCTCATGGGTCCCACACGAACAACTGCATATTCGAGTACAACGACCGACCGATAGAATCACGCCAATTGAACGGCTACACCCCATATGGGCTTATTACTATAGAGGACTGTCTGTTCCAGAACAATCGCCGTGAAGTGGGTCAGGTTAACAATGGTTATGATTTGGGATTGCTCCTACTCTATTCAAATGTGGATATGAAACGTTGCATCATCCGCAACAACGAGGTTGTGATCCTGAATGACAATAATATTCAGAGCGCAGCCATCATCGCATGCAGCCACCGATGCCGCATAACAGACTGCCTGTTGGCTAACAACAGCATCAGGGCTTCCAGAACTCGCCCCAACATCATCTACCTGCGTCAGGGATACAATATCCTTCAAAACAACACCATCGCCAACAATCTGTTGTGGGATTCGGCCAGCCACGTTCCTTCACGTCTTCTGCGAACAGATGGTAGCATCAACCTTTACAACAATCTTTTCTGGGGCAATACAGGACACAGTCAATTCTTCCATGGCTTTAATTCTTCTATAGACAACGTGATGTTCAATGCCATGCAAGACACCCTGTTGGGACAGACGGGCAATTTCAGGCTCGACCAAGACAGCATCGGCCCTCTCTTTGTGGGTCCTACCACCTTTGCTGGGGCACGTTTTGACGCTGACAGCATGCAACAAGTGCTGACGGCAGACTGGCATCTGTCATCCGGCTCATCGTGTGTCAATGCCGGACATCCCTACCATGTGTCGCTGCCTTATCAGTCAACTACTGACTTGGATGGACTGAACCGTGTTTCTGGCGGACATATCGACATAGGTTGCTATGAATTCCCCGAGGCCGATGCCGAACAGCATATCGTCTGGGGGCAGTCGTTGGATGCCTACCGAAGTGCAGGACAGTTGTCCTTGACTGCCACGGCAACAAGTGGGCTGCCCGTTTCCTATAGTTCGTCAAACTCCAACGTTGCTACGGTTCATGGGGACACCCTGCTGTTTGTCGCCTCTGGACGTTGTACAATTACCGCCACTCAAAGCGGAGACAGCATTTGGTTGCCGGCACCCAGCATCAGCAGGACGTTGACGGTGTATGGTGACACCGTTATGGTTCACGATACTATATGGGCAACCGACACCCTGACTGTTTATGATACGGTGACCGTTCAGGTATTCGACACCATACCCTTATATGACACTATTGTGGTGTTCGACACCGTTACCATCTACGACACCGTGCAAGTATCCATTGAAAAAGTTGACGACCACTCGCAGCCTTGGACTGTAACCGTGGAGGATGAATACATCGCTGTATGTGGTGCCGAAGGCGAAACCATCCGCATATTTGATGCCTTGGGGCGGCAACTGCACATCCAGCCTGCTGCCTCTGAGGCCGTCCGCTTCCGTATGCCCTCCTCGGGGGTATATCTAATCAAGGTGGGCAGTTCACCTGCCAAGAAAGTGACAATAATACGATAGCAGCACCAGACAGATAACAGCCTTTTGAAAACAATCCATACTAAAAAAAGGAGGATGCCGATATTGACATCCTCCTTTTTATTATGACCAAAGGCAGTTCACCGCTTGATGATGTCGGTGGTGCCCTGTGAGTTTTGGAGGGTGACAGTGGCAGAGTGGGTCTTGCCATTGCGATAGTAAGTGACGCTGACGTGGTCGCCGGGGGCAAAGCGTCCCAATTCCTGCATCATCTCGGCAAAACTGTTGACCTCCACCCCGGAGACAGAGAGGAGCAGGTCGCCATCTTTGAGTCCGGCCTTGGCAGCCGCAGCACCTGGCACCACGCGGCCAATAAGCACGCCTTTGACCTCGTTAAGCCCCATTTGTTTGGCTATTTGGTCGGTCATTTCGTAGATGTTGACCCCCAGATAGGCCCGCTGGACGGTGCCGTAACGTTTGAGGTCGTTGGTGACTTTTTGTGCCAAATTGGCAGGGATGGCAAAGCTGTATCCGGTATAGTAGCCGTCGGCAGAGGCAATGGCGGTGACGATGCCGATGAGACGACCATTGGCATCGACCAGTGCGCCACCAGAGTTGCCGGGGTTGACGGCAGCATCGGTCTGGATAAAGGATTCGATGGGGCTTTCCATACCATGGCTGTTGTCGATAATACCCACATTACGAGCCTTGGCAGAGATGATACCTGCAGTGACGGTTGAGGTGAGGTTGAAGGGGTTGCCAATGGCCAGGACTGGCTGTCCGACACGGGCGCTGTCGGAATCGCCGAACTGCAGGGCTTTAAGGTCGCGGGCATCAATTTTAATCAGGGCCAGGTCGGTGGCAGGGTCGGTACCGACAAGCTTGGCTTCGAGGACCCGCTTGTCGTTGAGGGTGACGCTGATGCGCTCGGCATCCTGCACCACATGGTTGTTGGTGACGATATAGCCATCAGAAGAGATGATGACACCGGAACCGTAGGCGCTATACTCTTTGCGCTGCATTCCTTGGTTAATGATGAAGCCGAAGAAAGACTGATAGAGAGGAGTAAGGCGGGTTTGGACAGTGCGTATGTGCACCACGCCGTCGATGGTTCTTGCGGCCACTTGGCTGAAATCAGTGGCGACAAGGCTGCCCTGCACATAGCTGACAGGCGGCTGAGTGGGTACTTCTTGTGCGCGGACCGGAATGATGCCCATGATAATGGCAGCAATGCTGAAGAGGAATGAAAGTGCGATGATTACCTTTTTCATGTTATATGTTTTTTGTTGATGTTTATTATGTTGATTCTGGGTGAGGTGGCATCCGTCACTTCTAGCCATTTGTGCATATATAGAAACTATTTATAAATAAAAATATTGTATGTTTAATATTTTTTGTATCTTTGCATTTTGTATGAAGCCAAAGACAATGGGTGGTGTGCAAAAAGTGTGCCAAAGTGATTGTCGGAGGCTTGAAAAGAACAAAGATAACTGTTATGAATATTGTCATTATAGGCACAGCCTATCCCTACCGTGGTGGTTTGGCAGCTTTTAACGAGCGGCTGGCAGACCAATTTCAAAAGGAAGGCCATCAGGTGGAGATGTATACCTTCACGCTGCAATACCCGGGGTTCCTCTTCCCCGGCAAGACCCAGTTCACCAACGACCCCGCCCCTGCCGGACTGACCATCACCCGAAGAATCAACTCCTGCAATCCCTTCAACTGGCTCTCTGTGGGCAAGGAGATTGCCAAGAAGAGTCCCGACGTGGTGGTTTTTGCCTACTGGATGTCGTTTATGGCACCCTGTTTCGGCACCATTGCCCGACAGATAAGGAAGAACGGCAAAACACGTTGCATTGGTCTTATCCACAACATGATACCCCACGAACCCAATGTGCTGGACAAGCTGTTCCCCGGCTACTTTGTGAAAGCCATGGACGGTTTCACCACGCTCTCTGAGGCCGTGGCAAAGGACATAGAGAAGTTCGACCACCAGAACAAACCCAAGCATTGGGCCCCCCACCCCATCTACGACCACTACGGCACCCGCCTGGACAAGACCGAGGCCCGCAAGGAGCTGGGCATACCCGCCGACGGTAGGTATGTGCTGTTCTTTGGCTTCATACGAGACTACAAGGGGCTGGACCTGCTGATAGATGCCTTTGGCGACCTACGGCTGCAGGACATGGGGGTGAAGCTGCTGGTGGCAGGAGAGTTCTATGGCGACCCTAAACCGTACACGGACCGCATACACTCGTTGGACATCAGCGACATCGTGCTGCTGCACAACGACTACATCCCCGACAACAAGGTAAACCTCTATTTCAGTGCCTGCGACATTGTGGCTCAGCCCTATAAGACCGCCACCCAAAGCGGTGTGACACAGGTGGCCTTCCACTTCGAGAAGCCTATGCTGGTGACCAACGTCGGCGGCCTGCCCGAGATTGTGCCCGACGGCAAAATAGGCTATGTGGTGGAGCCCAACGCACAGAGCATTGCCGATGCCCTGGTGAAGTTCTACAAAGAAGCAAAGGAAGAGGCTTTTGTGGAAGGCGTGAGAGAGGAGAAAAAGAAATATGGATGGGACCGGATGACGAAGGCCGTGACGGAAAGTGCACGCTGAGTAGCAGCCCCACAAGAAAACAAACAAAAATAATAATATGAAGTACAAAAGTTTATTAACGATTGCCTTAGTGGTGACTATGGCTTGGCCAGCCATGGCACAACACAAGACGGTCCTCTTCGACAGCACCAGCGTGGTGATGGAGGAGTCGGGACTGAGCCATGTTACTAATCACCAGCGTATCCGCGTGAACGACCGCACGGGCTGCAGCCAGATGTCGGCCCTGAAGGTCGACTACGACCCGCTGTCGGCCTACGTAGAGTTTCTACAGGTGCTGGTACATCACGCCGACGGCCAGAGCGAGGACGTGCTGCTGCGCGTCTACGACTACGTGGCACCTGCACGCATGATTTATTGGGGCGCCAGCCAAAAGATGGTAGAAATAGGCCATCTGGAACCCGGCGACGAGGTGGAATACGTGACCTATAAGAAAGGCTACACCTATGCCCTGCTGGGCGACGGCGAGGACGACAAATACATCCCCCCCATGCGTGGCCATTTCTACGACATCGTGCCTTTCTGGGCAGAGCAACCCGTCAACCAAAAGGTCTACCGCGTGAGTGTGTTGACCGAGAAGAACCTGCGCTTTGAACTATACAACTGCGACGGCAACAACCCAGTGAAGATAGACACCGTGGTGAACGGAGACCACACCATCTACACGTTCACCAAGAACAACATCACCCCGCTGAAACGCGAACCCAGAGCCTTGGCAAACAACGACATCCAGTGCAAGCTGCTGCTCAGCACCAGTCCCAACTGGCAGGCCAAATCGATATGGTTCTACGGCGTGAATGAGGATTACGGCAGCTTTGTGCCCACCCCCGAGGTGCAAGCCAAAGTGAACGAGCTGGTGGCCAACGCCAAAACCGAGCAGGACAGCATCAGCATACTGACCCACTGGGTGGCCGACAACATACGCTATGCCGGCATCAGCATGGGCGAGGGCGAAGGCTACACCCTGCACAATGCCAAGATGAACTTCACCGACCGTTGCGGCGTATGCAAAGACAAGGCCGGCATGCTGGTGAGCATGCTGCGGGCAGCAGGTTTCAAGGCCTATGCCGCCATGACCATGGCCCACGAGCGCATCGACCGCATTCCCGCCGACCAGTTCAACCACAGCGTCTGCGCCGTGCAGCACCGCGACGGCCGCTACGAGATGCTGGACCCCACCTGGGTGCCCAACACCCGCGAGCTGTGGAGCAGCGCCGAGCAGCAGCAGGGCTACCTGATGGGCCTGCCCGAAGGAGCCGACCTGATGTACACCCCCCTCTCCTCCCCTGCCAACCACTACGTTAGAATCAACGCCAACACCGCCATTGACCAAAACGGCACCCTGAGCGGCACCATCACCATCACCGCCGAAGGCCAGAGCGACCGCGCCGTGAGAGGTGTGTTCAACGCCCGCACCGCCGAATGGATGCGCAACATGGAGATGGAACTGCTGAAGATTGCCCCCGCAGCCGTCATAACCAAGATCAACCACACCGACAACGACAAATACCTGGAGCAGCCTGTAAATATCACCTACACTTTCAGCATTCCCAACTACGCCACTATCGACAAGAACACCTTGGCATTCATACCGCTGAGTGCACGCAACTTCTACAGCCGCGCCATGAGCCACCTGAACTTCGACGTGACCAAGCAAGAGCGCACTCAGCCCTTTGCCGACGCTTGCTCCCGTCTGGTGGAAATCAAGGAGACCGTGACCCTGCCGGCAGAATACAAACAGCTGCATTTCCCCATGGTGAAAGGCGTATCGGACGTGGCCGCCAGCTTCGGCTGCCAATACTGGATGGAGGGCAACACCCTCACCTTTGCCGAAAGCACCGTGCTGAACAAACGCGTGTATGACGCTGCCGACTGGCCCAGTTTCCGCCAGAGCGTCGCCAACCAGAAAATGCTGGCCACCACCCCCGTGATCCTAACCAAATAATTGTTGTATGCCCTTTTAAGATAAAACATTATGAAAAGATTATTTCTGATAACAATAGCGGTGCTGATGGGTGCCACAAGCATGGCACAAAGCCAGCCCGATGCCGAATATAAACTCATACGCCGCAGCTATAAGACCAACAGCGACGGTTCGATGGACATCAATTTCCGCAAGGAAATCAAGTTGATACGCAACCGCGCCATAACGGCCTATGCCGACAAGGGCGAAACCTTCATCACGTACAACCCACAGTTCGAAACCCTGACCATCAACGAGTGCTACACCATCATGGCCGACGGCACCAAGGTGGAGACCCCTGAGAACGCCTTCGTGCTGCAGCTGCCTAGCGAATGCACCGACTGCGGCCGCCTGAACGGTATTCGCGAGATGGCCATCGTGCATACGGCTCTGGAGTATAACTGCATGATTGTGCTGGACTACACCATCCACCGAAACAGCAGTCTGTTGGTGGAACGTTTTAACTTCAAGCAGGACTGCCCTGTGCAACGCTACGAGGTGCGCTACGCCGACGGACACACCCAAGTGGAGACCAACATCACCCAAAGCGTCAACGACCCCTATATGCCCACGAAAAAAGATTATGATGTGGAGTTTCAGCTGGGCGAGAAACCCACCTTCGTGGCCGAGCAGCGCATCGACAAGGCTTCCAAGCTGCTACAGGACCTGAAAAAGGACGACCCCAAGGCTTATGTGACCGCCATTCGCGACTGGGTGGTGGACAACGTGAAACTCAACCCACTGGACCTGAGATATGTCAACTATACCATGACTCCTGCCACCGAGGTGTTCCTTAGCAACTGCGGCACCAGCCTGGACAAGACCGGACTGCTGGCCGCCCTGTTGAACGAGGCTGGCTTTAAGGCTTCCATCGTGGACAACAGCCTGAATGTCTTTGGCGACAGACCCATGGAGGTTGAAGTGACTATCCAGAACAACACTTACCGCATTTCCGCCACACAGAAGGGCGAACTGCTGACCGAACAGGCCAAGGCCGATGCCGCAGCCGTGGCTGCAGCACCCGTATATGTGGAGCGCGAGTTGGAATGGAAGCCCGACACGATCTCCGACGGCTTTGTCCGTATCACCCTGCCAACCGAAAAGAGCAGCCTGAACATCAATCCCGCCTACCTGACCACAGGCCGCACCAGCGACCTGCAGGCTGCCGTCACCAGCGAGTTCTATCATTACACCATGAACCTGCCAAAAGGCGCACAACTGATTGGTGGCGAAGTAAACATAGAGTACTCCAAGTATGACCTCGGCAGCATCAACATCAAGATCAAGCAGAAAGGCAGAAGGCTACTTATTACCCGCCAGCTGCAGCTGCGCAAAGCCCTCATCACCAAGCAGGACTACCGGAATTTCCGCCAGCTGATGATTGACTGGAACAGCCACAAAGAACTCCTCTTCAGCCTATGACCGGACCAATGTGGGCACTGCTGTGTGCCGGACTGTGGACCCTCGGAATGCTCTATTTCGACTATCGGAAAAAACATAAATAAAAACCTCCCGCAAGGCCAAAGCCTTTGCGGGAGGTTTCGTTTCTTCCCTATCTTTTGCATTCGATAAAGAAATACTGAGATGTCATAAACAGACCTAAAAGTGAAATAGATTGAAGTGTAGGCCTAATGACCGATTTGGGTTTATTCGCTCTAGTATCAGGTGTGACCGATTGATCCTGTTTTTATGTTCCGAGTGTTGTTTCTGCAAAGGCTATACGGCTTGAGCGAAGCCCAGATAGAATACCATGTCAAGGACCATACAAGTTTCCGAGATCTCCTTGGCATCCAAAGTGTTGATGATGTGCCGGACGGGAAGACTGTGCGGAAGTACAAGGACACGCTGGCTAAAAACGGAACGTATGATTTGTTGTTCAAGAGATTCAACGAGTACCTCGACAGCATAGGGCTGATTGTAAATGAGGGCATGATTGTCGATAAATCTGTGTATTGCATTCCTTAAAATAACCAGTGGCAACGGCGGTAGTATTCCTGGACTTCACGGGGAGAACCGTTTCCATTTATTACTGCCGACATCAACTTGTATAACTCCAAATGTTCTTTTACAAACAATGTTCTAAGATTCACTGTGTCTAACACTGCCTTTGCATAATCGTATTTGTCCGTATGTTCTAACATTATTACCGTGAGCGCAATCTGCATTTCCGGCATGCCGTATTTGCTGGTACTGGAATTGTTGTGCGCTCTCACCTGTTCGAAATGAGACAATGCAGTATCCAATTCACCAATAGAACGATAGTACTTACCTAAGCAAAAATGACCTGCCATGGTGCATAGATGTTCGTCAGGGAATAGCTCAATCATTTTCTCCATCAATGCTACCCCTTTTTTCTGCTGCACCCCTTCTTCCTCATGCATCAACCTGTATGCCTCATTTTTCAAATATTGTGCTTTCTGGTAGTTCCCATGCCTACGGTTGATTTGCCGCTCCAACTCAAGCAGTTCTTCATCAGAACATATTGAGTGTGGGATTGTTTCTAACATATTATACAGCAGTGAACCTATTGGAGTTTAGCTCCTTACATACATTAGAAATAGAGGTCGCGTTCGCCTTCGCCGATTTTGCAAAGGTTGCCTTCAACCCGCTTCTTCAGTTCTTCCTTGCTGAAAGTTTCGGTGAGTTGCTTCAGCAGAGCCATGCCTTTGGCCTTGGTTTCGGGGCTGGCATAGTCCTCAAGATACTCGCGGAAGGTGAACATGGCGTTGGGTTTGCAGAACTCCTTGATGAGGCCGGGCTTGGCCAAGTCCATGAAGTCGGCCCCTACGCGTCCCTTGCGGTAACAACCTGTGCAGAAACTGGGGATATAGCCGCCGTCAATCATGGCGGAGATAACCTCGTCGAGCGAGCGGTGGTCGCCAAGAGAGAACTGGGCTCCGGTCTTTTTGTGGTCTGCCTCGTCTATGCTGCGTTCGCCCTCCTCATAGCCGCCGGGGTTGGTCTCGCTGGCGGCGCTAATCTGGCTGGCACCGTATTTGACCAACTCGTCGCGCATGGCGGGACGCTCGCGGGTACTGATGATGATGCCGGTGTAGGGCATGGCAATGCGTATGATGGCCACAATCTTCATGAAGTCCTTGTCGGAGACCGGATGGGGCAGATTTTCAGGCAGGCTGAACGGAGTGCCCTCGGCGGGTTCGATGCGGGGGAAGCTGACGGTGTGGGGGCCGCAGCCATAGTCCTCCTCCAGATGGCGGGCATGCTCCATGATGGCCAGGATCTCGAAGCGGTAGTCGGTCAGGCCGAACAGCACGCCCAGCCCCACGTCGTTGATGCCGCCCTCCTGGGCGCGGTCCATGCAGGTGAGGCGGTAGAGATAGTCGCCCTTGGGGGTGCCGGCGGGATGGAACTTGCCGTACTCGACGGGGTCGTAGGTTTCCTGGAAGCAGACGTAGGTGCCAATCTTTTCGGCATGCAGCTTGGCAAAATCTTCCACGCTCATGGGGGCCAGCTCCACATTGATACGGCGGATGGAGCTGCCCTTCTCATCGCGGGCGGCATAGGTGCGGCGGATGGCTTCGACCATATAGTCGGCATTGTTGCGGGGACTCTCGCCACAGATAAGCAGGGCGCGTTTGTGGCCCATACGCAGGAGTTGGAGGGTCTCCTGTTCTATCTCATCCATCGTGAGCACCTTACGGCGAAGAGCCTTATTGTCGCGGCGGAAACCGCAGTAGACGCAGTTGTTCACGCAGGCATTGCCCGTATAGATGGGGGCGAAAAGCACTAGGCGCTTGCCGTAGATCTCTTCCTTGCAGTAGTGTGCCACATCGAGGATTTTTTTAATGTCTTCCTCTTTCTCCACACAGAGCAGCTTGGCCACATCGTGCAGGTTCAGCCCTTTCAGCTTGCGGGCCTTGTTCAGTATGTCGTTCAGTTCCGACTCGGTCGGTGTGTTGTTGTCGAGCAAGCCATAGAGCTTGTCGCGGTCTATGAAATTCTGATGTCTCATATATTGTCTTTAAAATTAATTTTAGTCAGCACAGCCTTCGCCTCAACCCCAGGCACACGGCCCAGCCGGCCCGTGAGGGCGTTGATACGGTCGGGGGCACCATCCACTATGAGCGAGATGACGGCAATGTCTCTGCCGTGGAACGGCAGCCCTTGTCGGCAAAGAATAATGTCGGAAAAAGTCGACACAACGGCGTTGACTTCGGCGGCTTGCGCACGATCTGATATCAGTAAGGTCACTGTTCCTATTCTCTTCTCCATCAGGTGTTAGGCTTTTGGGTTAGACGAATATAATTGTTTAAAAAAGCACTGCAAAGGTACGACTTATTTTCGACATGAGCAATTTTTTCGTTTATTTTCTCTTTATTCACTAAAAAAATCGTATATTTGCAAATTCAAATCGCAAACAAAGCAACAATATGTACGAACATCTTAAAATAGAACAAAACGGAGCTGTCACCACCCTCACCATCTCGGCTCCCAAATCGCTCAATGCCCTCAATAGCACTATTTTGGGCGAGCTTAACGATGCCCTCGACAAACTGCCCGCCAACACCCGCGTGCTCATCATCACCGGCGACGGTGAGAAGTCCTTTGTGGCCGGAGCCGACATCAGCGAAATGGCCCACCTGAGCCTCAACGAAGGCACGGCATTCGGCAAGAAGGGTGCCGACGTGTTCCGCAAGATCGAAACCCTCCCCATCCCCGTCATTGCCGCCGTCAACGGCTTTGCCCTGGGCGGAGGCTGCGAGATTGCCATGGCCTGCGACATACGCATCTGCTCCTCTAATGCCCGTTTCGGCCAGCCCGAAGTGGGGCTGGGCATCATCCCCGGCTTCAGCGGCACCTACCGTCTGGCTAAGCTGGTGGGCATGGGCATGGCCAAGCAGCTCATCTTCACCGGCCGCAACATCAAGGCCGACGAGGCCTTGCGCATCGGCTTGGTGAACGCCGTGTACGAGCCCACCGACCTCATGCCTGCCGCCATGCAGATGGCCGAAAGCATCTGCAAGAACGCCCCCATAGCAGTGGCCTATGCCAAGAAGTGCATCAACGACGAGTACGACCTGCCCGCCGACGAAGCCATCGTCTATGAGAATATGTACTTCGGCAAATGCTTCGCCACCGAAGACCAGAAAAACGGCATGAAAGCCTTCCTCAACAAGGAACAGGTAGAATTCCAAGGTAAATAATTAATTCAAATAACTTTTATAAAACTCATCAAATCATGAAAATTTGCGTTATCGGTACCGGCACAATGGCCAAAGGCATTGTCAAAGCCTTTGCCGCTAAGATGCCCGTCGTCATGAAAAGTAGAAGCCAGGCCAGCATCGATAAGGCCATGGGCTCCATCTCTAAATCCTACGCCAAACTGGTTGAAAAAGGCAAGATGACCCAGGAGGCCGTCGATGCACTGCTGGCCAACATCACCACCACCACCGACTACAACACCTTCAAGGATGCCGACCTCGTCATCGAGGCCGCCGTCGAAGAGATGCAGCTGAAGAAAGACGTATTCACCGAGCTGGACAAGATTTGCAAGCCCGAAACTATCTTCGCCACCAACAGCTCTTCGCTCAGCATCACCGAGATTGCCGCCTGCACTCAGCGTCCCGCTCAGTTCATCGGCATGCACTTCTTCAATCCTGCCGACCGCATGGCCTTGGTTGAGGTCATCCGCGGACAGCTCACCAGCGACGAGGTCTGCAAATGCGTCATCGACCTGGCCACTTCCATTGGCAAACAGCCCGTCGAAGTGAAAGAGGCTCCCGGCTTTGTGGTCAACCGCATCCTTATCCCCATGATCAACGAGGCTGTGGGCATTCTGGCTGACGGCATCGCCAGTGCCGAGGACATCGACAAGTGCATGCAGCTTGGTGCTAACCACCCCATGGGTCCTTTGGCCCTGGCTGACCTTATCGGCAACGATGTGAACCTCGCCATCATGGAAGTACTCTACAAAGAGTTCGGCGACCCCAAATATCGTCCTCACCCCCTGCTCCGCAAGATGGTCCGTGCCGGCCTGCTCGGCCGCAAGACTGGCGAAGGATTCTACAAGTATTAATTGTCCTTCCTTACATAACAACAGGAGGAAATCCACACGGACTTCCTCCTGTTTTTTTTTGACCACGTGTCACAATTCATTCCCTAAAACTATTCCAGTAAGAGTTTCCCTATTAGGATTCCATGCAGGGTATTGACGCGGACAGTGTAGTATCCCCTTGGCAGACTGCCCACGTCAAGGGTGACAGACTGCCCTTTGCCTGAAAAGGTTCTGCTCAAACAGTTGTGTCCCATTAGGTCCACCAGGTCTACTCCCCTGATAGCGCAGTCGGCCTCCACTTTTACTTGACCTTGCGCCGGGTTAGGCACCAATCCCAAGTTAGTGTTTATCCGCACTGTGTCTATTCCTACAATACTCCCTTGGGGTAACAAGATAGGATAGATCCCTTGACACATACCTGGTGTTAATTTAACTTGGTAAGTCCCACCTGGATACCTTAACACCGTGTCATCATTTCTTACTACAGCCCGAATGCCATCGGTCCAGGGTTCTGTGACTGGAGTAGCAATTTTCTATTGGTAGCATTTGCATGTTCCAAAACAATACGATAAAAGCATGGATGTCAATAACATCGGCAAGTAGCAAGAGCCTCTTTCATACAAAACGATAAAAGCATGGTCGTCAGATAAAAAAATCCCGCAACTTGCGCTGCGGGATAAGAGATATGTGAATCTCAACTAGTTTCTTAGTCAACAAAGGTGTTCCAGTTGTGCTTGTCTTCGGCTTCGCCGAGCTGGATAGCACGGAGGGCGTTGTAGAGCTTGGTGCTGATGGGACCGGGCTCTTTGCCGAAGTTGTAGCTCTTGCCGGTAGCGGGGTCATCAATACGCTCGATGGGGCTGATGACGGCAGCGGTGCCGCATGCACCTGCTTCCTGGAAGTCTACAAGCTCTTCAACGGCGATGGGACGACGCTCGACCTTGATGCCCATATCCTCGGCCAACTGCATGAGGCTCTTGTTGGTGATGGAGGGGAGAATAGAGGTGCTCTTAGGTGTGACATAGACACCATTCTTAATACCGAAGAAGTTGGCTGCACCAGCCTCGTCGATGTATTTCTTCTCCTTAGCGTCCAGATAGAACTCGCAGGCATACTGACCACCGTGGCAAGCTGTGGTATGAGCCTTCAGGCTGGCAGCATAGTTACCACCGACCTTGTAGATACCAGTACCCAGAGGAGCACTGCGGTCGTAGTCGCGTGTGATAACATAAGGATTGGCCTGGAAGCCGCCCTTGAAGTAAGGTCCGACGGGAGTGACGAAGATGAGGAAGAGATACTCGTCAGCGGGCTTCACACCAACGGTGATGCCGGTGCCAATCAGAAGGGGACGGAGATAGAGACTTGCGCCAGTGCCGTAAGGAGGAATGAATTTCTCATTCAGCTTGACGACCTTCTTGCACATCTCGACAAATTTCTCGGTAGGCAGTTCAGGCATGACAATACCGCGGCAGGTGCTCTGCATACGAGCGGCATTCTCTTCGGGACGGAACATACGGATCTTACCGTCTTTGCAACGATAAGCCTTCAAACCCTCAAAAGCTTCCTGGCCATAATGGAGGCAGGAGGCACCCATGTGGATGGGGATAGTATCTTCGGAGCAGACTTCAACTTCGCCCCACTTACCGTTGCGATAGTAGCAACGGACATTATAATCGGTTTTTACATAACCAAAAGGAAGGTTTTGCCAATCAATATTCATATTGTGTATTATTTTATTGTTATAAAAAAAAAGTGGTCCCACTTGGGCTCGAACCAAGGACCCACTGATTATGAGTCAGTTGCTCTAACCGACTGAGCTATGGGACCAGATTCCCTGTCTGCGAAATCGTTTGCAAAGGTACGCTTTTTTTTTCATTCAACAAAAAAAACTTTCAACCTCTCCCCTATCTTTTTTAATTAATGGTTGATAATGACCACCTTTACCCGAAAAATAAAGCGTAAAAAACAGTTTTTTTGAAATATCAACTTTTAAAAAATGGCCGCTCTAGTATCAGGTGTGACCACTTTTTAGCATATCGGCTCCATGTAGTTTTTATTCTCCATGACACTTTGTGTCACTACCAGATGTCCACAGGACTTTCCTCACTTCGAGACGTTGAGATGCAGGGATAGAGTTGACCCCACACAGCGTTCTTTGTGTGGGGTCTTTGAGATGCAACCTTTTTGAGGTTGTTAGAAAATCAGTCTTATCATAGAGCCCAAAAGGCAGTTATTCCGGGTTGTACTCGACAAACGAATGGTCCTCGTAAAGGATAATAACTTTCGCAATTTTCTTTTTTACGAGATTTGGCTGTGGCAAACCCACATGTCCGACGAAATCGTCTGGGCGATTCTCGTGAGGTTGACGCTGAGGCGCGGGACTACCTACAGGCTGTGAAGGTTCCGTGGCCATCGGATTATTGCTCGGCCGTTCGACAGACTCCACTGGAGGAACGGACGGTATTTCGACAGCTGGTGTAGTATTGGAGACAGGTGTCGGCTGCTGGACAGGCGGAAGTATTTGTCTCGTCGCCTGTGAAGGGGCAGACTGAGGAGGTAGAGAAGGCTGCTCTTGTTGCACCGGTTGCACTGGTTGCTCTGGTTGCTCTGGTTGCGCTGGATGCGGATTAGAAGCCTGGGGCGTAGGCCTAGGCCTTGGAGTAGGTGGAACTTGCTGTGGACTAGGCTGGGAAAAGAGGTCGTACTCCACCACAGACGCTTCCTCCACCTGGTCTGGCGAATGCTCTGGTGCATTTGTAGCTTCTGTATCAGTAGGAAACGGTGTAGCACCGTGCTCTTGGATAGGGGTTTCCGCGGGCATTGGTTCTTCTGCTTGTGAGACGGTGGGGGCACTACTGGGCAGCCCCACATACATCTCACCTTTGCCAAACATCAGCCAATTGATATTCACCTCAGGCCATCGCTTGACGACCTTCATGACGAAATCGAGACTGGGATTATTACGGCCTGAAAGGATATGAGACATACCGCTGGGCTGTATACCTATTTCTTCGGCAAACTGTCGTGCCGTAATATTTTTTGCCTTCAACAATAGATTGATTCTTTCAACCATATAAATATGTATTAATATATAAAATACTTTTCAACAACTTCGAGCAATCACATTAACCGGATATTTCACATCTGTAATTGCATAATTTCAGATTACAAAAATACATAAAAAAATCGAATTACCAACATTTATTTTTGTAATTTACATTTGTAAAATACACTATGATTAAGTAATACTTTATAAAAGAATATATTATTAGTTGATTATTAAAGATTTGACAAATCATTCGAGTTATCAATCATACAGAGCCAATTTATTTATAGTATTACTTTATATTAAATACATAATTATTTTATTTATAATTGACTATTATATATAATACAATATATCAGGCAACAATTTAACAGAGTTACAGAACTTTTATGTTTACATTTGTATTGTTTACAAATATAATCCATATTATACGTTTGTAAACACACAAAAACGGTATTGTAGTTACAAAAATAAACGTCATGAGACACGTTATTACGGCATCCGTATAGGTTATATCCCATCCTTAATTCGTAGCCATCGGCAGACTCTAGCACCATACCAACTCCAGCTCCTACTACTGTTGTCACACCAACGTATAATCAACCTATAGGACCGAACCAACCATATATGCTTTATAATCTACCACGTGATAAAAGGACCAACGCTAAAAGTATGGTACTAAAGTTTGACATATCTTTTTTTAGCACCATGACGACCTTGTCAAGACAAAAAATGGCTATATTTGAGTCTTCTGGTGGCCTGAAAGGCCAAAACACATCTAGCCTAGGGCATCGCCCTAGGTGATTCAATGAGCCGTGAGTTGCGCCCTGTAAGGGCAAAACAACCCGATATGGAATGGTGCATCGCGGCATTAATGAGTGGTTTTGCCCTTACTGGGCGTTATTGTCCTCCCCCGTTTTCTGTAGGCGTTGCATACAGATATATCTGCATTTGCCCTTTCAGGGCGATTTATAGCCTCAGACATATGACTATTTTACATGTCAAACTTTAGTATGGTATAATTCATCATAGCGATAGTTCTTCCCTTATTTAAAAATTCTACACTCCTCCCCCACTCCAATTCGTTTACGGCAACCACGATGTTAAATCAGATTAACTTTTAACCCGAGAAAAACGGTCAGAATAATTTATAGACTTTTTTAAATCAATTTGTTGGGGATAAGTTTTTTTTTTGTATATTTGTAAGTCGAAAAATAAATAAGCATATATTCTAATCTACTCAGGAACAATACATTATATGGCAAATACCAATAAAAAGAATTGGTGGAACAGCGCAAATCGATGGGCATACCTCAAAGTGGGGCTCATTTATTTCGCTACCCCGAGCAGAGTTTATGAGATTGCGCACAAACGCTCCTCTGCCAACACTCACGAGCGCATGATTCGTGCACGTCTTCTCGATATGGGGGTTCTTCGCAACCAAACAAACACCAGTTCCAGCAGTGACAACATCGACCTGGAAAAAGGTCACATCTAATCTGGACAATAGTAAGTAGCATAACTCGAAATACTAATTATTAAATACTCTATATCATGAAGAAATCCATCGTAGCAGTCTGTATCGTTATGATCTTCGCAATGGTTGCAGCATCCTGCACCCACCACACCTGCCCTGCCTATCGTGGCTCTGTGGCCGAAGTTGTTACCGAATAAGTCATACTGACTGTACAAAAAAAAGCCTGTACCCAAAAGGTACAGGCTTTTCTATCTTACATAAAGTACTACTTGGGGATAACGAGCATAGATTTCAGCTTGTCAATACGTTGACTGATACGTTCTATCTGTCCTTCGAGGAAGTCTTGGCTGTATTTTGCATCGCAAAAACCATTGCCACGAGCCACATAGGCGGCATCATCTTCGATGTCCACTTCAAGCTCTTGGTAGTTCTGCAGCAACTGCTGCTGCTGAGCCAGTTCTTTCTTAATCTCTTCCTGCGTCATACCAGCGTGACTATGTCGTTTACCCCAATATACCGAATGTCGTTACCAATTAGAGGCCAATCTTCTCATTGACAATCTTGATGATTTCGGCCTCTTCCTTGATGGCGCGAGCTTCCAGCTCTGCAGCCTTGGCCAGGATGTCGTTCTTGAAAGCCTCGTCCTTGAGGGAGCTGGCGTTGATCTTCACATTCAGGTGGGCACCCATGACGGCACTGCGGGCTGCCAGGGCTCCTACGCCTCCATCGGTGACGCTGGCGGGGTTGCCCCATTCCACCATAGCACGGCACACCTCAAAGGCCTCAAAGCTCTTCTGCATGGTGTGGAAAGGAACCTCGGTGGCGAACTTGGTAGCCTCCTGGATGGCGGCAGAACGGGCGGCCTTCTCCTCATCGGTCTTCTTGGGCAGACCAAAGGCATTCATAATCTTGTTGAAAGCATTGGTGTCTTCGTCCACCAGGTGCAGCAGCTCGGTCTTCAGGGCCTGACCCTTCACGGCCACATCGCTGTATTTCTCCCACTGGTCGTCGTAGGCAGCCTTGCCGCCGGTGAGGTTGGCAACCATGGTGCCTAACGAAGCGGCCAGGGCACCCATATAGGCACTGACGCTACCACCACCGGGAGCGGGACTCTCGCTGGCCGTCTCGTCGCAGAAACCCGTGCAGGTGAGGTCCACCAATTTCTTCTGGCTGTGGTCTTCGATGAGGAACTCAATGACTTTCTCATGGGGGTCGAAGGGCTTGAGGTCGTCCAGACCCATGCTCTTGATAGCCACCTTCATGATTTCCTCTTCGCTAACGCCAAGGCTACGCTGCTGTTTGGCCAGGTAGTATTTGCCGGCATCGATCAGCACACTCTTAGGAATAAGGCCGACGATTTCGCAGCCAGTGACGCGCAGACCGCGATTCTGGGCACAACGGCACACCTCGTCGAAACATTTGTGTACAGGAGCCACCTTGATGGAGGTGATGTTCATCGACACCTGTGCGATGCCGTAGTCCTCGATATACCAGCCGATGGCCTTGGTGCCCTTGAGGGTACCGGGAATCATGATGGTCTTGCCGTTTTCATCCTTCATAGGCTTGCCGCTGGGCTTGCCGCCTTCGCGCTGGGGACGGCCCTTCTCGCGGACATCAAAAGCAATGGCGTTGGCACGACGGGTGCTGGTGGTGTTGAGGTTGTAGTTGATGGCCACTAGAAAATCGCGGGCACCCACCTGGGTGGCACCGGTCTGGGCCACATGCGTGTTCCACTCGTTGGGGCCGAAGTCGGGCTTCCATTGCTCAGTACCCAAACGGGTGCTCAGGCTCTCATACTCGCCAGTGCGGCAGTAGGCCAGGTTGCGGCGCTCGGGAAGGAAGGCGGCGTTCTCGTAGGCATAGATGGGGATGTTCAGCTCGTCGCCGATGCGCTTACCCAATTTGTGGGCATATTCCACCACCTCTTCCATACTGATGTTGGCTACAGGAACCAAGGGGCACACATCCGTGGCACCCTGACGGGGATGAGCCCCGTGGTGGTTGCGCATATCGATCAGCTCAGAAGCCTTCTTCACCACGCGGAAAGCAGCCTCGCAGCAAGGTTCGGGCTCGCCGACGAAAGTGATCACGGTGCGGTTCGTGGTGGCACCGGGGTCTACGTCAAGCAGTTTAACACCTTCTACCTTTTCAATCTCGGCGGTCACCTGATTGATGATATTCATGTCGCGGCCCTCGCTGATATTGGGCACGCACTCAATAAGTTGTTTCATAAAATGTATATATTTATATTATACCTTATTATTTCTCAAAACCTTGCGCACAAAACCAACCGCACAAAGGGTCTTGCAAAAATACGAAAGTTGTGCGACATAAACAAAAAAAAGTTTTGCACCGCGTTCCTGCCCTCCCTCTCGCCGACCATTCCCACACAACGGCATAAATAAAAAAAGATGCCAGTACGAAAAAAAAGCGTACCTTTGCAAAATGAAGTTTATAGGAATACGATACGCCACGGCGACGCGCTTGGGGAAACCCATCGCCGCGCCAGACCTCCCCTCCGCCAACGATGCCCAGTGCCACAAGGTGGCATGCCCGCAGTCCCTGAGCAGACTGACGAACGTCATGGGAGACACACGCCATCTGGTGGAAGAAAATGAAGACTGTCTGCGGCTGGCCATCTTCACCCCGGCAGCTGACAACCGGAAACGACGGGTACTAGTGTTCATCCATGGCGGCGCCTTCCTGACGGGCAGCGCGGTGAGCCAAAGCTACGATGCCAGCACGCTGGCCGAAAGCTGCGACATTGTGGTGGTGAACATCTCCTACCGCCTCGGGGCCCTGGGATTCCTCTACTCTCCCGAACAAGGCATCGTCAATTTGGGCATGGCGGACCAGTGGTGCGCCCTGCAATGGATCCGCCGCAACATACACCTCTTTGGCGGCGATGCCGACCAGATAACCCTCATGGGGCAGTCCGCCGGGGGCTATTCCATTCTTTATCATATCGCCAACCAATCCGAGCCCCTCTTCAGCAAAGCCATCATCCTCAGCTCGCCATACCTCTCTTTTAACGAGAAGACCATGCGCAGCCGCACCGCCGAGTACCTCCACTACTTGGGCAAAAGTCCACAGGAGGCCTCTCTCGTGGAGATACTGCGGACCCAACAAAAACTGCTGGCCAAGCACAGCCTGGCAATGCCTTTCGCCCCAGTGAGCGACTCGCTCATCAACCCCAGACACATCATACCAGGACTGAAAGCCCTCCGGCTCACCTGCCAGCAGGACGACGCCACCCCCTTCGCACCCCGTTGGCTGCAGCCCTTGGTCACCCAGCTGGTATTCAAACAGCCCATGCTGCGCTATGCCAAACGAATGGAAAAGGCCGGCATCGACACCCAAGCCCACGTGCTTACCTGGCGCCACGGCGAGCCACCCTTCGGAGCCACACACTGCATGGAGCTGCCCCTCATCTTTGGCAGTTGGGACACCTGGAAGGACACCCCTTTCATGCATGGAGTAACGCAAGCAGAGTACCTTCAACAAGCCGAAGCCACAAAACAATGGATTAACGATTTTCTCTGATACGGTCCCAGTCCATCAATGCATCAAATGTCCAAGCAGGACTATCACCAAGGCCGTGACGGTATAGCAAGCGTTGAGCAGTCCAAAATTAAAAAGACACCGATTGTATTGAGGTCCTTGCGCACGAAGAAGACGCACATACAGATAGACCGAGTAGGCAAACGGCACCAGCAGCAGCCATCCATAGGCATTGCCCCAGACGGCCCGCACCGCAAACAACAGGGCCCCCATCAGCATCAACGCCACCCCTACCCTGGCGGCACCAATACCGAAACGAACCGGAAAGGTGCGTTTGCCCACAGCCCGATCGTCCTCTATGTCGCGGATATTGTTGGTGGCCAACACGCACACGGCTATGCAGCCGCAGGTGCATCCCAGCAGCAACGCCCCCGCCACAAAACGCCCGCATTGCAGATACGCTGTGCCCGCGGTGGCGATGGGGCCGTAAAAGAGAAAACAGAAGATGTCGGCAATGCCCAGATAGGAGAGCGAATGGTGCGTGGCGGTGTACAGCCAGGCAAAAAGGATGGCCAGCACCCCTATGGCCAAGATGACCCATCCCCCTTCAACAACCAGATAGAATCCCAAGGCAACGCTGAGTCCCAAAGCAGTCAGGCAGGCGTTGCGCATCTGCTTTTTGTTGACCAAACCTTCCGCCAGCGCGCGGGCCGGACCCACGCGGCCAGCCTTGTCAGTGCCGCGTTCGAAATCGTAATAGTCGTTGATGAGGTTGGAGAGAATCTGCAACGACAGGGCGCACAATAGCGTTGCCACGGCCACAACCACTCGTGGGACCGAGCCGACGGCCACAAAGCCCATCAGCACCGGACATACCGAGGCAAACAGCGTGCGAGGGCGGCAGATGCCGAACCAAAGTTTTATTTTTTGCATGCCATGTAAAGTGATGATATACCAAAAGTTTGTTGTTTATAGCGAGTCTCGGCAAAACCCACCTTCTCCAGATGGGCGAGAAATGCGTTGCCCTTGTCAAAACGCTTGATGCTGTTCATGAAATAAACAAACGAGTCGCCCTGCTGGGTCAACCGTTTGCCTATACGGGGCATGACCCGCGTGAGATAGAAATCGTAGAAAAATCTAATCAGGGGATTGGTGGGGTAGGTAAACTCCAGTATGCGCAGCTGGCCGCCCGGCCGCAGCACCCGGTACATCTCGGCCAAGGACTGGTCCAGTTGGGCAAAATTCCTCACCCCGTAGCCGCAGGTGATGGCGTCGAAGGTCCCATCGGCGAAAGGCAGCTGGGCGCAGTCGGCATGTTGCAGCGTCACCTTGTCCTGCAGGCCCATCCGCTGCAACTTGGCCTTGGCCACCTCCATCATGCCGTCCGAGATATCTATTCCCACCACATGCGACACCTTCCGCTGCCGGAGCGCCTCTATCGAGAGGTCGCCGGTGCCGACGGCCACGTCCAAAAGGGTGCCACCGACAGGCAGACTACGCACTGCCTGTCGGCGCCACGAGCGGTCGATGCCCATGGAGGTAATATGGTTGAAACGGTCGTATTGGTTGGAAATGCCGTCAAAAAGCCTGTCTATATGTTCCACCTATTTCTTTTTAATGATAATAAAAATTGATAGTTACGCCATGTTGCCCACACATGCCGCAGATTGCAAAGATAAGAAAAAAGTCTGACACATGCCTGCCACCCGCCCACAAAGAATAAAAAAAGAGGACGGCCATGCAGGCCATCCCCTCAAAAAAAAAAAATTACAGATAGGAAAAAAGATGTTACCAAAGTACTACGCGGTCGGCCGGAGCAATCCACATGCCGTTGCCTTCCTTCACGCCCCATGCCTCGACAAATTCGGTCACGTGTGGCAGGGTGACGTTGACGCGGTTCTTAGCCAGCGAGTGCACATCCATCTGCGTGAGCTGCAGGACAGCCTCGGGACGGATATTGCTGGCCCATACGCCTGCATAGGCAAGGAAGAAACGCTGAGCGGCACTGAAGCCGTCCATCTTCTCGTCCTTCACCTGACCTTTCTTGATGGCGTTCTGCATGGCCAGATAGCTGATGTGCAAACCGCCGTTGTCGGCGATGTTCTCACCCAGGCAGAGCTCGCCGTTGGCGTAGACGGTGTCGGGCTCGGTGGCCACCACCACCTTGTTGAAGCAGTCGACCAGCACCTGGGCGTGGTCCTTGAAGTTCTGAGCGTCCTGCTCGGTCCACCAGTCGTTGAGGTTGCCCTCCTTGTCGTACTGACGGCCCTGGTCGTCGAAGCCGTGGGTCATCTCGTGACCGATAACCACACCGATGGCACCGTAGTTGACGGCATCGTCAGCCTCCATGTTGAAGAAAGGCTTCTGCAGGATGGCGGCGGGGAAACAAATCTCGTTGGTGGTGGGATTGTAGTAGGCGTTGACCGTCTGCGGAGTCATGCCCCACTCGGTCTTGTCCACAGGCTTGTCAATCTTGCTGATCATATAGTCCACGTCAAACTCGTTGCTGCGGATGATGTTGGCAAAATAGCTGTCTTTCTTGATTTCCAGACCGCTGTAGTCGCGCCACTTGTCGGGATAGCCGACCTTGACCAGTATGCTGCTGAGCTTGTCCAGGGCCTTCTCCTTGGTGGCCTGGTCCATCCACTCGGCATCCTTGATGCGCATACCGAAAGCCTCCTTCAGGTTGTCCACGAGGGTGAGCATGCGCTCCTTGGCCTCGGGGGGGAAGTACTTGGCCACATAGAGCTCGCCGAGGGCTTCGCCCATGGCTCCGTCCACCGCACCGGTGACACGTTTCCAACGGGGACGCAGCTGCTCGGTGCCACTCATCTGGCGACCGTAGAACTCGAAGTTGGCATTGACGAAATCGTCGCTCAGGTAGGCAGCGGCGGAGTTGATCACGTTCCAAGCATAATAGGCCTTGATGGCAGCCTCGTTCTCAGTAGCCAACACCTTGGCCACTTCCTGGATGTACTCGGGCTGGCACATGTTGAAGCTGGTGAGCTTCGGCAGACCCATCTCGGCAAAGTATTGTTTGAAGTTGACAGCCTTTGCCAGGGCCTCGGCCTCGTCGAGGGTCTTCTTGTTGTAGGTCTTGAAGGGGTCGCGGTTGGTCACCTTGTCATACTGGGCCTTGGCCAGGCGGGTCTCCAGGGCCATAACCATCTTGGCCAGCTTGTCGGCTCCCATGCCCGAGATCTTGTCATATCCTGCCAGGGCAAACTCCTGGGTCATCAGCTTGACATAGCCTTCGCGCAGAGCGGCGGAGCGGGTGTCCTTACCCAAGTAGTAGTCGCGGTCGCCCATTCCGATACCGGTCTGGTAGATCCAGGCGATGCACTGTTTGGCATCCTGTGCGTCGGCCTCGTTGAAGAGGGCGAAGAAGGGGAAGATGCCGATGTTGTGCAGGCGGGTCATCTCCTGCTGCAGGGCCTCGCGGCCACTGAGGGCGGCAATCTCTTCCATGTAGGGCTTGATGGGCTCGGCACCCTGCTGCTGGAGGGTCACAGAGTCCATGCCGACGTTGTAGAGTGTGGCAATCTTGTCGGCCAGGCTGCCAGCCTCGTTCTTCGAAGCCGAAAGAGAGTCAATAAGGGTGCGGAGCTGCTCCTGGTTGGTCTCGGCGAGAGCGTCGAAAGCACCATAACGGCTGTGCTCGGCATCCAGCGGGTGAGCTTTCAGCCAACCACCGCAGGCATACTGGTAGAAGTTGTCCACGGGGTTAGCAGTCGTGTCTAGATTGTTCAGGTCGACACCCGAGGTGAGCTCGGTACCGGCCTTGTTGCATGAAGTTGCGGCAAAAAGTGAAAGTGCCATAACTGCTAATACTGTTTTTTTCATTTTGTTAGATTGTATTTAAACTTATTCTTTTCTATTCTTACGACTGATTCCTCTTGTTCTAACCTAAATCAAGATGTTTTTGCAACAAACACCATCAATAGTTGACTATTTTTATTATCAAAAAACCGAGTCAGGATTCCAACAATAGTGACAACCGCCATTCTAATTAGCCAACCGAGCAAAACACCTTCGGTCATTTTGGTCTCTTGTCCACCCCTCAGGTCGCCAAAACGGAAGACAGACTTAGCCGCCAAAAGGAACCCTATTCCCTGCACACAATCCATCATGATGAACGAAAGGGCTATAACACAGGCAATAATCCGACCCTGTCAGCAAAAGAAATGCTTGTCGAGCCAACAATGTCACCAGTAACAATCCCTATCAAATTCATCAACTATTTTTTTGCAAAAGTACATCTTTTTTTTGAAATAACGAAAAAAAATTATTGTTTTTTGATAAAACCGCCCCACTACACAACCCTGTCCTCCGTGGTTCTCGTCACAACGCTGTGAACCCCAAAAACAAAACTCCTTGTCCTTTGTGCAAATAGGGCAAAACCGACCCATTCTCCATATCCTTTTTGTGGCCCGCTCCACCACCAGCAGCCCTCAGAGCGGATAAGGCCGTTGCAGCCACAGCCTCCACCCACAGAAAAACGGCAAACATACTGTCATGCCCTGCCATTCCCACACCGACCATAGGCCTTTCCCAAGTCCCGCCCCATCTGCCTTGCTTTTGCCCTTGCAATTCTTTAATAAAAGGTTATATTGTATAGTACACAGATAATATAAACATAATATAAATGTAATATAAATGGGTCAAGAGAAAGGATGCTCAGGCCTGTCGTATTTCTGACAGTTAGATTCGTGCAATTCGTGTTCGAAAGTTATAAATAGAAGTCCCTATAAACAAAATTACCCCCCTTTTATAGACAATATAAAAAAGGAGCACCCCATTGGATGCTCCTTTTCATGTAGTATGTATCAATTTTTCAATACATTCCGCCTACCTAAGGCGGGGTTTGTACTGCTTAGTACTTGCCGCCCATTGGGGGGGACAGGGTACATAGCCTTGTGGCTTAGTACATGCCGCCCATGCCGCCCATGCCGGGATTGCCGGCGGGCATCGGGGGTTCGGGTTCCTTGATGTCGCACATGACGCACTCGGTGGTCAGCAGCATGCCGGCGATGCTGGCAGCGTTCTGCAGGGCCACGCGAGTCACCTTGGCGGGGTCGATGACGCCGCTCTTGTACAGGTTCTCGTAGCTCTCGGTGCGGGCGTTGTAGCCGTAGTCGCCCTTGCCGTTCTTCACCTCGTTGACCACGACGGAGCCTTCCAGGCCGGCGTTCTCAACAATCATGCGCAGAGGCTCTTCGATGGCGCGACGGATGATCTCCACACCCAGTTTCTCGTCCTCGTTGGCGGGTTTGACGCCGTTGAGCTTCTCGGCAGCACGGATGAGGGCAGTGCCGCCGCCAGGGATGATACCCTCTTCGACAGCTGCACGGGTGGCGTGCAAAGCGTCGTCGAAACGGTCTTTCTTCTCTTTCATCTCCACCTCGCTGGCTGCGCCAACATAGATGACTGCCACGCCACCTGCCAATTTGGCAAGACGCTCCTGCAGCTTCTCACGGTCGTAGTCGCTGGTGGTCTTTTCTATTTGAGCCTTAATCTGGTTGACACGGGCCTTGATCATATCGGAGTTGCCAGCGCCGTTGACGATGGTGGTGTTGTCCTTGTCGATGGTGATCTTGTCGCAGGTGCCGAGCATGTCGATGGTGGCATCTTCGAGTTTGTAGCCCTTCTCTTCGCTGATGACGGTGCCGCCGGTGAGGATGGCAATGTCTTCGAGCATCTCTTTACGACGGTCGCCAAAGCCGGGAGCCTTCACGGCAACCACCTTCAGACCGCCACGCAGACGGTTGACCACGAGGGTGGCCATGGCCTCGGTCTCTACATCCTCAGCAATGATGAGGAGCGGACGGCCCTGTTTGGCAACGGGTTCGAGGATAGGCAGCAGCGACTGGAGCGAGCTGATCTTCTTGTCGTAGATCATGACCAGAGGATTGTCATAGGTGCACTCCATCTTGTCGGTGTCGGTGACGAAATAGGGGCTGATGTAGCCGCGGTCGAACTGCATACCCTCAACCACCTTGACGCTGGTCTCAATGCCCTTGGCCTCTTCGATGGTGATGACACCGTCCTTGGACACTTTCTCCATAGCCTCGGCGATGATGTCACCTATCTGGTTGTCGTTGTTGGCGCTGATGGTAGCCACCTGACGGATCTTCTCGATGTCGCCACCCACTTCCTGTGCGTTGGCCTTGATGTCCTCGACGATGGCGGCAACGGCCTTGTCGATACCGCGTTTCAGGTCCATGGGGTTGGCGCCGGCGGTGACGTTCTTCAGGCCGGTGTTGACGATGGCCTGTGCCAGCACGGTGGCGGTGGTGGTGCCGTCGCCAGCCTGGTCGTTGGTCTTGGAGGCAACCTCCTTCACCATTTGGGCACCCATGTTCTCGATGCTGTCTTCCAGCTCCACTTCCTTAGCCACGGTCACACCGTCCTTGGTCACCTGTGGGGCACCAAATTTCTTGTCGATGACAACGTTACGGCCTTTAGGACCGAGGGTTACCTTTACTGCGTTAGCCAATGCGTCAACGCCTTTGCGAAGCTGTTCGCGAGCGTCATTATTGAAAACTATTTCTTTTGCCATTTTTTCTTCGTAATTTGTGATTAGCGATTTGCGAATACGCATTTCCTCTAATCGGGTTATTGTTTCCTTTTTTTTCTTTCTCGGTGATGGGTGCATCTCCAGTGATTCGTGATTCGGCAATTGCAATGCCCATTCACCTCTTCACCTGCTATCACTGTTCTCTCATCACCATGCACTCGTTTTAGATGATGGCGTAGATGTCGCCTTCTTTCATAATCATATACTTGGTGCCGTCGATTTCGACCTCGGTGCCGCTGTATTTGCCATAAAGCACTTCGTCGCCAACCTTAACGGTCATCTCATGGTCTTTGGTGCCCTGACCAACGGCAAGAACTTTACCCCGCATGGGTTTTTCTTTTGCGGTGTCGGGGATGATGATACCGGCTGCAGTCTTCTGCTCAGCCTCATTCGGAAGGACCAGTACGCGGTCTGCTAAAGGTTTGATGTTCATAACTTATAATTTTTTAGTTGTTAATCTTATTTCATCACGTCCTTACTTATTTCATTTTTCGACGCAACGAGTCTTAGAATAACATAAATCGTGCCAATGGCACACCCCTGCCATAATGTCACCTCCCATTCGGCCACCGCCAAAGCCAAGCAGCCCCCATACCGCCATTCTGTCACACCCACCCGCACAAGCCGCCAGGCGCAGTGCAGGGGCAACGAAAACGCACAACCCCTCAACAGCATCGATAGAGGGATAGAGGAGATAGAGGGGATAGAGTTGATAGAGGGGGTAGAGTTGATAGATGGATAGAATTGATAGAGAGATAGGGGGGATTCTTCAATTCCCGAAGACGTCGGAGTGTTTTAGTAGGCGGAGGGTGTGCTGTTTGCCGTCGGCGGTAGTGAGGGTGAGCAAGTATGTGGCTTGGGGGCGGGAGGTGAGGTCCAATATGTACTTGCCGTTGCCTGCGGGGGTGAGGCGAACTTCCTCACGGCGGCCTTGCATGTCGGTGAGCCACGCTTTTGCGACACCATTCTCAATTCTCAAATCTCCATTCTCAATTCCGATATTGACTTTCTGTCGGAAGGGGTTTGGGTAGGCCACGAAGGCGTTGCCGTCCTCCACCACCTTGATGCGCACGTCGCCCGTGTCTTGAGGACCAGTGTATACGTAAGGGGTCATAAAAGAGGTGTCAACATACTTGAGGATGTAGGCCAAGGTATTGCCAGAAGGATTTAGAGTAGTATCAGCCACAGTCATACTGAATCTTGAGTAGCCAAAAATATATAAAACACTGTCATGCAGGGCAAGTGCTGTACCTGGCTCGCTTTGGCTTGATATAGAGTTGAAATCTATGTACTGGATAGGATTACCAGCATAGTCCCAGATGAACAACCCTTTCCCCCATTTGTATTGTTCAATATTGATTTCATTATTCTGCCACTGGATATTATTCTGAAAGGCTGGCAGTGCAAATACGCGGTTGTTTTTACACACGACATCGGTATTGTGAATTGTTCCGTAAAAATTTGAGTATTTGTTGGTAGGAACAATGCCATGAGAGAGGTGGCGACCCGTGTTTTTGTCGAACCGTAAGAATAGTGCGTTATTATTAGCATCCAGTTGAACCCCGTCAACATGCATCGAATCCGTAGGTACATCATTAGCGACAGTGGCAATAACAAATACGGAGTTTGAATCCTCATCAATAACCATGTCATGGAAATAATAGTTGTAATAGCCATTGTTTGAGGTGTTTTGATAGTCAATCTGCCGAATGTATTGCGGCTCTAAATGGCTGTTATACTTTATTATAAACCCCATGGTGGCTTCCTTACCCTCAAATGCCATGTCCGACGCGCCATTGAGTGAAACCCTGCCACTACCCCTCCTGATGTCATTATAAACCGTTTGGCAGAGATATATGTTGTTATCAGAGTCCATCAACAGTCTCCCTGCGGTTGGCACATCGTCATCCCAAAACGGAGTGTCAGCGAAAACATACTGATATTGAATCAAATTGTCAAAATGTGGAGAGAATTTAAATATCCGATAATTCGACACTGAAGGCCGATTCTCTGGATAAAACGTGAAACGGGAATGCCCGTCCACCATGATTAACACGCCTGACAGCTTTCCGTTCTCAATAGAGTACCAACCGTCAAGGAGTGCGATAATATCCGTCGGAACCTGCCCAATGTAAATATTCCCATCACTGTCAACACCATAAGGTCCTCCAGGAAAAGGTTGGTTATCAATACGCCTAGTCGATTCTGGATTTATTCCTCCCGACCTATCCATTGTTATCACTGCTCCATTACTATCAATCCAAGCGATTTGCAAAAAATGGTGTTCCAAGAAGTTGCCATCCAAATCCATGATGGAGAATGCCGTTGCCACACCACTACCCAAACTATCTACTGGTATCATAAATGACGTATCGTCACTAGTTATAAGCGTATCATAGAAATAAAGGTACGCATCATTGCCCGTCGGAATAATATTGACTAAAGACTCTACATATAATGCCGTATCTCCAACAAGATGTATTTCATCAATAGTGCAAGGAAAACCTTGATTTGCATGAAGAACCTTCTTCCAGAGAATCTGACCTTGGGGAGAGAACTTGACAATGGCGGCATTAAGAGTAGTGTTACATTGGCTTCCGTAAGGCGTAAATGGCAACAGGTCTTGACCGTCGATTGTAGCACCATTGCCGAACTGCCCTGCGACATAGAGATTGCCATGCGAGTCGGTCACAGAACCGACGATGTGGTTATAGGGATAATCTGAGCGACTATAGCCCGAATAGGACTTCACCCAGTCGAAGTGTTGGGAGAAGGCGGGGAGGGAGGCGGCGAGGAGGATTGAGAGGAGGATGTATTTTTTCATAGGGACTTTGAAAATTGAAAGGGGAAAGGGGAAAATTGAAACAGCTAAGAATATTACTTTTTTCATTGTTTTAGGTTTTTGTTTGTCGGTATGTTTCTATTTTGTAAGTCAGCAGTCAAAAATAATGTGCATGTTTTTTTACACGAATTACCATTAATTATCCATTAATAATAATTAATGTTCAATTAGATGGAAATTATATGTAAAGTATATTTGAACAATTACTTATTTCTCATTATTTTGAGCCGTCACCGCCGAGGAGTCGAAGAAGGGGCGAAGAAAGGAGAATCTAATACAGCAGTCCGAACATCCATAGCGGGATGCGGTTTAGGTGTCCTATCTCTATATCATCCACCGCCAGATAGCTATTGGGCATGTCTTTGATTTGCTCGAAGGTCTTGCTTTTGCCTCCCACTTCGAACAGGTACTGGTGGTCGACAAGGAAGTCGCCATGCGCGGGATAATTGACTTCGGCCGTGTTTGCCAGCTGGTTCAGGAAGAAAGTCTCCCGCAGGGTGCCGGTGTCGGCTCTGGGCGTGAGGGCATACATTAGGTTGGGGTTGTTGAGGTATATCTTGTCGGGCTTCGTCAGGTTGTGCAGCCTTTTGTTCTCCGACGTAAGCAGTTGCACCAAGGCAGCCCTCTGCAGCATCGTCAGCATCTTCATCCCTTGCTCCCGGTTGGTTTCGAGCGTGGCATACAGCTCGCTCATCTTGGGTGTCTGCGGTACACATTCTGCCAATATCATCAGCATCCGCATCACTTTCTGCTGCGTGGCGTAGGTGATTTCGTCCACGGCGGGGAGGTCGTCGGTCAGTACGGCTCGGATGACCGATTGCAGCCGTGCGCCGAACCCGTCGCTGTCGCGCAAATAGAAGGGGTAGCACCCATATTTCAGGTATCTGTCGAAACAGGGCAGTATCTTCAACCCCTCGGTGACACGCATGGCTATCTTGACATGGTCGGCCAAGAGGTCACTGAGTCCGACGGCGGGCAAGTCCACCCCCTTCTCAAACAGGAGGAACTCACGGAACGACATGTTGTGCATCGTGTAGACAATCTGCCGACGCGAGAGGTCTCCCTCGCGGCTGTCCATGCGCAGCATCGAGGAGCCTGTGTAGGCGATGTGCATGTCGGGGTATTCGTCTGCCATGTTCTTGATGACCGTCTGCCAATGGGGGTAGCGGTGGATTTCGTCGATGAAGAGGTGTGTCCCGCCGTGGTTGTAATGGTATTCCACCACCTCCGACAGGGTGTGGTTGGCAAACCACATGTTGTCGAGCGAGACATACAATGCCTGTTCGGGGCTGTCCCCGAAGGTTTCTTTGATGTGTTGCAGCATGAGCGTGGTTTTGCCAACGCCTCTGGCACCCTTGATGGCTATCAGCCAGTTGTCCCAGTTGATTTGGTAGTACAAGTAGCGGTGGATGTCGGTTTTCACCCTCCGTACAGCTGCCAATGATGTCGCATACAGACCCTCAATAGATGTGTTTTCCATGGTGCTAACTTGTTAGATGTTGATAGGTTGAATGTTGATAAATAATCAGAACAGGTCACATCATATCAACGTATAAACATATCAACGATTTTTGTGCTGCAAAGATACAAAATAAATCTTACATAATTGTTTTTTTTGCTAAAAAAAATCTTCCATAGTCTATAAGTACGGCGGAACAGCTAATGCCTAACGGCTGAAGATGTCGCTCTGTTTCAGCAGGCGGAGGGTGAGAGTCTTGCCGGTGGCGGTGGTGAGGGTCAGGAGAAGAGGACCTCCAGTGGAGGTCCGGGCAGAGCCGCGGGAGGTGAGGTCGAGGGTGTATTTGCCGTTGCCTGCGGGGGTGAGGCGGACTTCCTCGCGGCGGCCTTGCATGTCGGTGAGCCAGGCGGTGGCGACACCGCTTTCAACTCTCGTTTCTTTGCAACAGACGTTTTCTCGCCTCGGCATAATGCAAACACTGCGTGATTTGCCTTCTGCGCTCGGCTTATCGAAAACGTTGTATTGTGCCGTCACCGCCGAGGGGGCGAAGAGGGGTCGAAAGCCCTTTCAAGTCAAAATGATAGACATTCTCATCCACATCCAGCTGCCTCAAGAAGGCTATCATATAGATGGGGAGATAGGTGACCCTATCCTTCACATGCACATTCTCATTACAGAACACGTAGGCATAAGGGATGTCGTACTCCTGATTCCCCATCACATTGGACAGAGCATTGTGCCGTGCGTAGTCTTTGCCCGACTTCACCTCTATAGGCAAGACTTGATTGTCATATTCCAACACAAAGTCCAATTCACCCTGTTTCTTGCTGTTGAAATAGTACAAGGCGTGCTCCGTGGCGAAACCATTTGCATACAACTCCTGTGCCACAAGGTTCTCATAGATGGCACCATAATTGATGTTGGTATCTTTGTTGAGCAGCCGGGCCTGTATATTACCCCCATACATGGCGGCAAGTAGGCCGACATCGTTCAGGAACAGTTTGAACAGGTTTCGCTGTTTGTTCAGCAGCAGAGGGAGACGAGGCTCTTCGACATTGTATGTCGGTATTGCCACTCCGGCATCTTTCAGCCACAGGAAACTATCCTCGTACTTGCTGAATCGGGCCTTTTCGTTGAGTTCCTTCAATATAAAACGCTTGCTCTTGGCATTTAGCTCCGAAGGGATGAGGTCGTAGATTTCCTCTATTTGCAATTTGCGGTCGGCGACATACTGCGTGATGTCCTTCTTGTAGGTGCGTATGATGCCGCGCTGTTCCTCATACACTTTGCGCAGATTGTTTGTGTCGAGATATTTCTGGACGGCAGCAGGCATCCCTCCTACAATGAGATACAGCTTTACGGCCTCCAACATCCGCTGATGGATGAAATCGTCGACAGGTCGTTTCTCGTCGAAACACTCATGCAGGTGGTTGACAACCTCATCACTTATCCCGATGGCCTCAAAAAACTCAAGAAGGTTGAGAGGATACATCTCAATCTCGTCCATGTAGCCCACGGGCACGCTACGCAGGTCGTCAAGTTCCACACCCAACAGCGAGCCGCTCATGACGTACTTGTAGCTTCCTTCGTCCACAAGGAATTTGATAGCAGTCACTATTTCCTTGCATTTCTGCACCTCGTCGAAGAATATCAGCGTCTTTCCCGGCACCAGCTGCTTTCGGGTAAGGGCGGAGAGGCGCAGAAGCAGGTCTTTTGCCCCTTTCTGCCCAGAGAACAGTTCTATGGCCTCAGGCTGCTCCACGAAGTTTATCTCCACAACATTGTCGAAACACTCCTCGCCAACCTTGCGGATAAGGAATGTCTTCCCCACCTGTCTGGCACCTGTCACCAGCAGGGAACGGCTGTCGCCAATTAGAAAATCGCGTATTTGCTCGTCGTACTTGCGTCTAATCATTACGTTTTGAGTATTGTTATGTGCTGTGTATGTTGTTGTTATCCGTATACCATTCAACATAGTATAACAATGCAAAGATACAGAATTCTAACAGAATAACACAAAACAAATACACTTTTCCAATGCAATTTTATACTTTTCTATACACTTTTCCAATGCAATTTTATACTTTTCTATACACTTTTCCAACGTTTTCGATAAGCCAAACGACCAAAGCCAATCTTGCTTGAGCTTTGGCGTGGCGAGAAAACGTGGTAGCGAAGATACCAATGTCAATTTGCCGATTAAGTCAGCAGCCAAAAATAATGTGCATGTTTTTTACACGAATTACCATTAATTATCCATTAATCATCCATTAATAATAATTAATGTTCAATTAGATGGAAATTATATGTAAAGTATATTTGAACAATCACTTATTATACACTTTTCCAATTTCTATCCTCGATTCTTGTTCCTGATTGATAAAGTGGATACATTATCGATTGAAGATGTCGCTTTGTTTCTGGTTGACATACCCCCCCGCTTCGCGGTACCTCTTTAAAGAGGATTAAGGAAGTCCAGTGGACTTGCGTCGCGGGGGCCGTCTGATTGCATCTATGTTTGTATGCAGTATGGCGCGCCAGCCGTCCCCTTTTTAAAGGGGAGCAAACATCCAGTGAATGTTTGCCGTAAGGCTGGGGTATGTAAAAATGGTATGCATGATACGTTTAACATTAATGGCCAAATACTTCTGACTGTTTTAGCAGGCGGAGGGTGTGGGTCTTGCCGTCGGCGGTGGTGAGGGTGAGCAAGTAGGTGGCTTGGGGGCGGGAGGTGAGGTCCAATATGTATTTGCCGTTGCCTGCGGGGGTGAGGGCCACCTCCTCGCGGCGGCCTTGCATGTCGGTGAGCCAGGCGGTGGCGACACCGCTTTCAACTCTCAACTCCCCACTTTTCACCTGAATGGTGACACGCTGTCGGAAGGGGTTGGGATATGCCACCCATGTCTCCTTTTCGTCCGCCACATTGATGCGCACGTCGCCCGTGTCGCCCGTGCCGGTGTGTACATACGGGGTCATAAAAGCGGTGTCGACATACTTGGCTAGATAAGCCATGGAATAGCCTGAAGGATATAGCGTGGTATCTCCTATGGTCATGCTGGCTGTTGTAAAGCCGCCAATATACAAAGCACTGTCGTGCAAAACAAGGGCGTTACCTGGCTCACACTGTATTGTTATTGAGTTGAAATCGATGAACTGGATAGGATTACCGGCATAGTCCCACATGAACAAACCTTTCCCCCATCGGTTTCGGTTAATGTTGACTTCGTTGTTCTGCCACTGGATATTGCCCTGAAAGATGGGCAGTGCAAATACGCGGTTGTTTCCACATGCGACATCTGTACCTCCGAATGCCCCGTAAAAAGTTGTTCTTTTGTTGGTAGGAACAACGCCATAGGAGAGGTAGCGGCCCGTGTTTCTGTCGAAACGCAAAAATAGGGCATTAAGATTAGCATCCAGTTGCACGCCTTCGACAAACATAGAATCCGTAGGCACATAATTAGCAACACTGGCGAGGACAAACAACGAGTTTGAATCCTCGTCGATAGCCATATTATAAAAGATATTTACGTGGCCAGTATAGGTTAATGTCGGGGTGGTTCGATAGTCAATCTGCCGGATGTATTGCGGCTCCAACTGGCTGTTAAACTTTATCATAAAACCCATGGTAGATTCCTTACCCTCCAAGGCCATGTCCGGCGCGCCATTGAGCGAAACCCTGCCACCTTCATAATTCTCGTTTTCAACCGTAGCGCAGAGATATAGGTTGTTGTCGGAATCCATCAACATTCTGTCCAGTAATCTATATTCATACCAAAACGGAGTATCGGCAAAAACATACTTATACTGAATCAAACTGTCAAAATGAGGGGAGAATTTCAATAACCTGTAATTCGTCTTTGTCGGCCGATTCTCCGGATAAATAGCGAAACGGGTATGCCCGTCCACCATGACTATCACGCCGGACAGCTTTCCATTCTCGATAGAGTACCACTGATATTCGGAACCTTCAAGGACACTGGTAATATCTGCCGGATCATGTCCAATGTAAATATTCCCATCACTGTCCACACAAAAAGGTCCTCTACGAAAAGCCCCGTTATCAATTTTCCTGGTCGCGTCCGGATTTATCGACCCCAACCTATCCAATGTTATCACTGCCCCATTGCTATCGATATACGCTGTTTACAGAAAGTGGTGTTCCTTGAAATTGCCATCCAAATCCATGATGGAGAATACCGTGGCCAAACCGCTACCCAAACTATCCATAGGTATCAAAGATGTCGTTATAAGTGTATCGTAGAAATACGTGTACGCATCCTGGCCTGTCGGTACCGTTTCGACATAAGCCTCCACATATAATGCCGTATCACCCACTAGAAGTATTTCATCAATATTGCAAGACATGCCTCGATTTGAATGAAGAACCTTCTTCCACAGCATCCGGCCTTCGGGTGAGAACTTGACAATGGCGGCATTAGGATTGTTGCATTGACTTCCTTATGGGGTAAATGGCAGCAGCTCTTGTCCGTCAATGGCTGCGCCATTGGCGAAATGCCCCGCGACATAGAGGTTGCCGTGCGAGTCGGTCACTGTGCCGACGATGCGGTTATATACATAATCCGACCTGGGGTCTTGCCCCGAATAGCTCTTCACCCAGTCGAAGTGCTGGGCGTGGGAGCAGAGGGCGGCGGCAAGGAGGATGGCAAGGAGGATGAGCCGTTTTGAAAGGGTTGCTTGTTTCATGGTGTTGTTGTTTTTTTGAGGGTTAACTAAAATATGAATTGATAGAGGGGATAGATTTGATAGAGGGGATAGAGGAGATAGAGGAGATAGAGGAGATAGAGGGGATAGAATTGATAGAGAGATAGGGGGGGATTCTTCAATCACCGAAGATGTCGGAGTGTTTCAGTAGGCGGAGGGTGTGCTGTTTGCCGTCGGCGGTGGTGAGGGTGAGGAGGTATGTGGCTTGGGGGCGGGAGGTGAGGTCCAATATGTACTTGCCGTTGCCTGCGGGGGTGAGGGCCACCTCCTCGCGGCGGCCTTGCATGTCGGTGAGCCAGGCGGTGGCGACACCGCTTTCAACTCTCAACTCCCCACTTTTCACCTGAATGGTGACACGCTGTCGGAAGGGGTTGGGATATGCCACCCATGTCTCCTTTTCGTCCGCCACATTGATGCGCACGTCGCCCGTGTCGCCCGTGCCGGTGTGGACATACGGGGTCATAAAAGCGGTGTCGACATACTTGGCAATATATGCCATGGAATGGCCTGAAGGATATAGCGTGGTATCTCCTATGGTCATGCTGGCTGTCGAATAGCCACCAAGATACAAAACACTGTCGTGCAAAACAAGGGCGGCACCCGGCTGGTAGGAACTTGTTATAGAATTGAAATCGATGAACTGGATAGGATTACCGGCATAGTCCCACATGAACAACCCTTTCCCCAATTGGGATGGTTTTATATTGATTTCATTGTTCTGCCATTGGATATTGCCCTGAAAGACGGGCAGTGCAAATACGCGGTTGTTTCCACATGCGACATCTGTACCACCGAATCCCCCGTAAAAAGTTGTTCTTTTGTTGGTAGGAACAACGCCATAGGAGAGGCAGCGACCCGTGTTTCTGTCGAAACGCAAAAATAGGGCGTTATGATTAGCATCCAATTGAACCCCCTCGACAAACATTGAGTCCCTAGGCACATCATTAGCAACACTGGCGAGGAGAAACAACGAGTTTGAATCCTCGTCAATAGCCATACTATAAAATATATAGCTGTCGGTAGGATGGTCATATGTTGTTTCGGTGGTGTTCTGATAGTCAATCTGCCGAATGTATTGCGGCTCTAACTGGCTGTTATACTTTATCATAAACCCAATATTACCTTCCTTTCCCTCAAATGCCATGTCCGACGCACCGTTGATCGGGACCCGGCCACTACTCTGGTTGAGCCAGTTCTCAACCGAACTGCAAAGATATAGGTTGTTATCGGAATCCATCAACATAGTGGGGTTAATACCATAACGGTCCCAAAACGACGTATCGGCAAAAACATACTGATATTGGATTAATCTGTCGAAGTGGGGGGAGAATTTCATTATCCGATAATTGTATATTGAGGGCCGATTCTCAGGATAGATAGCGAAACGCGAATGCCCGTCCACCATGACTATCACGCCGGACAGCTTTCCGTTCTCGATAGAGTACCACTGACTTTCGGAGCCTTCGAGAACTCCGATTTCATCTGCCGGAATATGTCCAATGTAAATATTCCCATCACTGTCCACACAAAAAGGTCCTCTACGAAAATTCTCGTTATCAATTTTCCTGGTCGCGTCCGGATTTATCGATCCCGACCTGTCCAATGTTATCACTGCCCCATTGCTATCGATATACGCTGTTTGCAGAAAGTGGTGTTCCTTGAAATTGCCATCCAAATCCATAATAGAGAATGCCGTGGCCAAACCGCTACCCAAACTATCTATAGGTATCATAGACGTCGTTATAAGCGTATCGTAGAAATACGTGTATGCATCTCGGCCGGTCTGTGCCGTTTCGACATAAGCCTCCACATATAATGCCGTATCACCCACTAGAAGTATTTCATCAATATTGCAAGACATGCCTCGATTTGAATGAAGAACCTTCTTCCACAGCATCCGGCCTTCGGGTGAGAACTTGACAATGGCGGCATTAGGATTGTTGCATTGACTTCCTTATGGGGTAAATGGCAGCAGCTCTTGTCCGTCAATGGCTGCGCCATTGGCGAAATGCCCCGCGACATAGAGGTTGCCGTGCGAGTCGGTCACTGTGCCGACGATGCGGTTATATACATAATCCGACCTGGGGTCTTGCCCCGAATAGCTCTTCACCCAGTCGAAGTGCTGGGCGTGGGAGCAGAGGGCGGCGGCAAGGAGGATGGCAAGGAGGATGAGCCGTTTTGAAAGGGTTGCTTGTTTCATGGTGTTGCTGTTTTTTTGAGGGTTAGCTAAAATATGAATTGATAGAGGGGATAGAAATGATAGAGGAGATAGAGGAGATAGAGGAGATAGAGGAGATAGAGGAGATAGAGGGATAGGGTTGATAGAGGGATAGGGTTGATAGAGGGGATAGAAGGATGGAGGGGCTCGTAGTTTTGAGCCGACACCGCTGAGGAGGGGACGATGGGTCGGAGGATGGGGTACTTTTTTTCCATTCGTGACTAATTCGTGTTTTTTCTTTTCGGAAGGAAAAAAATTTTCCTTTCTTATTATATAGAGTCAGAAGTGCCAAAATAGTTACCCATTTGGCCTAATATTTAACATAGTTTAACGGAATTGCCTTCAAAGTATCAAATTGGTCATGGTTTACGCATATAATCATACGGGGTATTGAGAAGGTTATTGTCCAAAAAAGAGTGATCGGTTCGGCGGGCTGAGGGTGTGCTGTCTGCCATTGGCGGTGGTGAAGGACAATAGGGAGGGGACTTGGGGGACAATTATTGTTTGGGGAGGGGACAATAAAAGGGGTGCTGGCACGTTAAATCTATTATTCAATGAAAATAAAACAGTCATTATGAAATTGTCAGAAATCATACAATTCCTTGATAGCGAGTTCCACCCCGAGTATCAGGAGGACTATGACAACTCCGGTTTTCTCGTGGGCGACCCAACCCAAGAGTGCAGCGGAGTGCTGGTGGCGTTGGACCTTACGGAGGCGGTGGTAGAGGAGGCCATAGAAAAGCATACCAACCTGATAGTCACCCACCACCCATTCATTTTTGGTGGGATCAAACGCATTACGCCCAGGAATGCCGTGGGACGGCTGACGATGAAACTGATAAAGAACGACCTGGCCGTCTATGCGGCCCACACCAATCTCGACAACCTCAAAGAAGGGGTGAACGGCATCCTGGCCCAGGTGCTGGGAATGACAGACTGCCACATCCTACGCCAACGCGAAGGGCAACCCACGGAGGAGGTGGGAGCCGGCATGGTGGGCAGTCTCCCCTACCCCTTGCCCACCACAGCATTTCTCGAGCAGGTGAAAGTGTCGCTCGGGCTGCCCATGCTGCGGGTGAGCGACATCGTCAGCCCGGTGGTCAGCCGAGTGGCATTGTGCGGGGGATCGGGCAGTTTCCTCATCGAGGACGCCGTGGCACAGAAGGCCGACATCTACCTCACAGGCGACATGAAGTACCACGACTTTCAGCGTGCCGAAGGGCGCATCACGCTGGTGGACATAGGCCATTTTGAGAGCGAACAGTTCACTAAACAATTAATTAATTCTATTATATCAAAAAAATTTAGTAATTTTGCATGCTTGATTAGTGAGCGCGGCAAGAGCTTCGTGCACTATATCTGATTGAATCCGAACGAAATAGATTAATATATAAAATATATACTTTTTATTAAAATGCCGAAGAAAGTCACTACACCCGAAGTCGCAGAACAGCCTATCGAGGCTGCTCATCCCATGTTAGAAGTTGATGAGGCCATCGAGCGCCGTCTGGTTGCCTTACACACCCTGCAGCTCGTTGATTCAGAAATTGACAAAATCAAAATCATCCGTGGTGAACTACCGCAGGCCATTCAGGACCTCGAGGACGAGTTGGCAGGTTTGCAGACCCGCATCGAAAACTTCAAGTCCAGCATTGCCGAACAAAACGAGAACATTGTCAAACGCAACAACGACATTGTTGACCACAAGGCCATGATAGCCAAATATCAGAAACAGCAGGAGAACGTCCGCAACAATCGAGAGTTTGAAGCCATCAACAAGGAGATTGAGTTTCAGGAACTAGAGATTCAGCTTTGCGAGCGCAAGAACCGCGATTCCAACAACAAGATAAAAGAACTAGAGCAACACATCGAGGCCGCCCAGCTGCTTATCGACAACCGTCAGAAAGAACTCGACTCCAAGAAGGAAGAGCTTGACGGCATTATCGAGGAGACCAAGAAAGACGAGATACGCCTGCTTGAGAAGTCCAAAGAGATGGAGAAGTATATCGACGACTATTATCTGACCGGCTACAAACGCATCCGCAACCAAGCCCGCAACGGTCTTGCCGTGGTCACCATTGAGCGCGATGCCTGTGGCGGATGCTTCAGCAAGATACCTCCTCAGCGCCAGAGCGAAATCAAGATGCACAAGAAAGTAATCGTGTGCGAATATTGCGGCCGTATACTGGTAGACGACGACATAGCCCAGAAGGCCAAAGCAAATCTCGAAAAATAAAACTCAGTAATACTATTTTTTTCTATGATCTATTATATCAACCCCGAAGAAAGACTGACGATTGCCAAGGTAAAGGAAATCGTTGACAATAAGATGACCATCGCCCTCAGCGACGAGGCCAAACGCCGCATACAGAAATGCCGCGACTATCTGAACAAAAAAATGGAGACCCAGAAGGAGCCCATCTACGGTGTGACCACCGGTTTCGGGTCGCTCTGCAATATCTCCATCAGCAAGGAACAGCTCAGCCAGCTTCAGAAGAACCTGGTGATGAGCCACGCCTGCGGCGTGGGCGACGAGGTGCCACAGGATGTCGTCAGACTGATGCTCCTCCTCAAGGCCCAGAATTTCTGCTTTGGCTATAGCGGTGCCCAGCTGCAGACCGTCCAACGCCTCATCGACTGCTACAACAACAACGTGCTGCCCATCGTCTACCAGCAAGGTAGTCTGGGTGCCAGCGGCGACCTCTGCCCGCTGGCCAACCTGATGCTTCCCGCCATCCTTGGCATGGGCGAAGTGTACTACAAAGGCCGCCGTTGCGATGTCAAGGACGTCTATGCCGAACTGGGCTGGCAGCCCATCGAGCTGCAGAGCAAGGAAGGCCTGGCCCTTCTCAACGGCACCCAGTTCATGAGCAGCTACGCCACCTGGTGCATCATGAAGGCCCAACGCCTCAGCCAACAGGCCGACATGCTGCTGGCGCTCAGCCTCGACGCCTTCGATGGCCGCATCGAACCTTTCTACGAGAGCCTCCACATGGTGCGTCCCCACAAGGGCCAGCTGGAGACTGCCGCAGCCGTGCGCAAATACACCGAGGGCAGCCAGATCATCAAGCAGCACAAAGAGCACGTACAAGACCCCTACAGCTTCCGCTGCGCCCCCCAAGTACATGGTGCCGCCAAGGATACCATTGCCTATGTGGCTTCCGTCATTGAAACCGAGATAAACTCCACTACCGACAACCCCATCGTCCTTCCCGACGAAGACATGGTCATCAGCGGCGGCCACTTCCACGGCGAGCCCTTGGCCATGGTGCTGGACTTCCTGGCCATTGCCGTTGCCGAACTGGGCAGCATCAGCGAACGCCGCACCTACCAACTCATCGATGCCAAACGCGGCCTGCCCAGCTTCCTCGTGGCCAAGCCGGGCTTGAATAGCGGTTTCATGATTCCTCAGTATGCCGCCGCCGCCATCGTCAGCCAGAGCAAACAGCTCTGCACGCCCTGCAGCGTCGACAGCATCCCCAGCAGCCAGAATCAGGAAGACCTGGTCAGCATGGGTGGCAATGCCGCCACTAAGTGCTACAAGGTGATGGAGAACACCGAGCGCGTGATGGCCATCGAACTCTTCGATGCCGCCCAGGCGTTGGACTTCCGCCATCAGCAAGGCCTCAAGAGCAGCCCCTTCATCGAGAACCTCGTTGCCGAGTATCGCAAGGTGGTGAACTTTGTCGACATCGACCAGATTATGTACAAGCACATCCATGCCAGCGTCAAGTTCCTGCAAGACATGGCACTATAAAACAAAGAACAATCATCATCATCATCATCATCAGAGGCCCGTGTTGGCATAGTTCTTTTGCCCCGGCCTCATTTTGCCGCAGTCTTTCGAGGCTGCGGCTTCTCTTTTATGAGCCCTTATAATTCTCTGGTTTTCGATACGGACTGGCATAGAGTATGACTGATTTTGGACATAGGGTCTCCATGTCGTTTTTATTCTCCATGGCACAGGGTTCACCTGATGGAGTATCTTCCATGTGATACCACCATCTGGGCTCACTCGGGGCTTGCACCCGATAGACAACACTCATGCCGAGCATACAAAAAAGGCTGCCGCATAAAGGATGTGGCAGCCTTTTGTATTATTGCGAAAGAAAGCTACATGGACTTGATGGTATACTGTCCCCAGATGTAGGAAGCCTTGAAAGCATCGAAAGCCTGCTTGGTGACAGTGATAGGGATCTCCCTGCCGAAGGAAGGTTCGTCGGCACAGACGGGCTGGGGCGGGACAGTACCTAGGAAAATAACCGATTTCAACTTGGCATAGCCATCAAAAGCGCCACAGCCAAAAGAGGTGATATTGGCCGGGATCAGATAGTCCGTTACCGAGGCACAGTTTTCGAAGCAGCCTTCGGGAATTTCTGTCAAACCATGAGAGATGACAAAATGACGGACATTGACACAATCCTTGAAGGCATAGGCCCCCACCTGCCAGACGGAGTTGGGCATCACCACGTCGATGAGGGAGGGACAGTCTTCGAAGGCCCAGTCGCCTATGGTGGTGAGGGTCTTGGGCATTTCGATGAAACGGAGGTCGGTGCAATGGGCAAAAGCGGCATTGCCAATGTAGAACATCGTGGTGGGCAGTTCCATACCCTGGACCCGGATGCAGTTGGAGAAACAGCCGTTGCCGATGCCGGTAACGACGTAGTTCTCGTCGTTGTAGCGGACGGTGCGCGGTATTTTCACAAAGCCGCCCAACAGCTCAGGGTACTCTTCTTGATACCAGACGTTCACCTCGCCAAAGTCCACAATCTTATAATACAGCACTTGGCCCGAAGAACAGACGGCCGAGAAGTCGGCCTTGTCGTCGTCTTTCTGGGCAAATAGGACGGAGGTGAATCCCATCAGGACAAAGGAAAAGAAAAACACAAACTTTTTCATAGTCTATTTTATTTTATTATTGATTCATGCTAATAAATAGTCATACGGATGGATGGGGGTGAGGGCTAGTGGGCAGCAAGCCAATCGTGGCCCACGTCTATGCCCACCTCGACAGGTATGGACAAAGGCAAGGCACCTTCCATGGCCTCCTTGACAATCTGCCGCACCTGCTCCTCTTCGGGTTTGTAACAGTCGAACACCAACTCGTCGTGCACCTGAAGAATCATCTTCGACTGGAGCCCAAGCTCTTGGAACTTCTTGTAAATGCGTATCATGGCTATCTTTATCATATCGGCAGAAGTGCCTTGGATGGGCATATTCACGGCATTGCGTTCTGCAAAATTGCGTGCCGAGGCATTGCGGGAGTTGATGTCTGCCAGATAGCGTCTCCGCCCAAGGAGGGTCTGGGCGTAGCCATGTTCGCGGGCAAAGGCGATGTTGGAGTCGATGTATTTCTTGATGTCGGGGTACTGGGCGAAATACTCTTCGATTAAAGCAGCCGCCTCCTTGCGGGGGATGCCCAGCTGCTCGCTGAGGCCGAAAGCACTGATGCCATAGACGATGCCGAAATTGACAGATTTGGCATTGCGGCGCAAATCTTTGGAGACCTCTTCGATGGGCAACTTGTATATCTTGGCAGCCGTGGCGGCATGGATATCGTAATGGTTAGCGAAAGCCTCGATCATGTGGCGGTCTTTGGCCAGGGAGGCTATGATACGGAGTTCTATCTGTGAGTAGTCCGCCGCCAGAAGCACATAGTCGTCATTCCTGGCCACAAAGGCCTTACGGATTTCTCGGCCGCGTTCGGTGCGGATAGGGATGTTCTGCAGATTGGGGTTGCTGCTCGACAGCCTACCTGTAGCCGTAACGGTTTGATTGTAGACGGTGTGCAACCTATGGGTGACGGGATTGATCAGTTTTGGGAAACTATCCAGGTATGTGCCGATGAGTTTGTTGAGCGAACGATACTCCAGAATTTTCTCGATGATGGGGTGCTTGTCTTTCAGTTTGAGCAGCACATCCTCGGCGGTGGAATACTGTTTGGTGGCGGTGCGGGGAGGTTTGTCGGTCACCTTCAGCTTCTCATACAGCACCTCGCCCAGCTGCTTGGGAGAAGAGATGTTAAAGGAGGTGCCTGCCAGGTCATAAATCTCCTTCTCCAGCACATCGCGGTCGGCAGACAATTGGTTGGAATAGGCTTTCAAGGCATCGACATCGATGCGCACGCCCTCTTCCTCCATACTCATCAGCACATCCACCAGCGGCAACTCCACCTCGGAATAGAGATGGTTGAGTCCAGCGTCTGTCATCTGAGCGGCCAGGAGGGGATAGATCTGCCACATGATGGCGGCGGACTCGACGGCATCGGCCGGTTCGTAGCCCAAAGCCCCCATAGCTATGCTGTCCAGCGAATGGCGTGCCTCGGCATCGATAAGATAATGTGCCAACTGTATGTCGAACACCTCTCCGGCCAATTCTATATTCAGCTCGCGCAAAATATATTTCAGCGACTTCAAATCGTAGCACAGCTTCAGCGTACCGCTATTTTCCAACAAGGTCTTTAAACGCGGCACATCGATATCACCCACCAGCGAGGTATAGACATCATCGGCACCAAAAGCCAGCGACATGGTGGCCCCAGAGACATAGATGGCCACATCGCCACTCTCGGGGAAGACCGTCAACTTATTGATTTGTGAGGCGCGTTCTTCATCTACCACTGGGGCATCAAACAGCGAAGGTTGGTCGAACAAAGTAGGTTCGGGAGCGGACTTCTTGGAGGCGGCCTTGGGTTTCACGGCCATGCTGCTGCCCGTGGCCGCTTTGGCGGCAGCAAAGCGCTGAGCCTCGGCAGGGTCTGCAATAGAGAGATCGGTGTACATCCGTTTGGCCAGATTGCGGAACTCCAGTTCGGTAAAAAGACGCTGCACCGCCTCGTAGTCAGGCTGCACCAGACGCAAGGACTCCTCGTCCAGCGTCAGGGGAGCGTCGAGCACTATGGTGGCCAGCTGTTTGCTGAAGACTGCCTGGCTGCCGTAGGTCTGAACCAAGTTGCGTATCTTATCGTTCTTTATCTCATCGCAATGCTCCACCATCGACTCCACAGAGCCGAACTGTTCTATCAGCTTTTTGGCGGTCTTCTCTCCTACCCCAGGGATGCCCGGGATGTTGTCGGAGGCATCGCCCCAAAGGCCCAGGAGGTCCTTGACCTGCTCGGGACGGCTCACGCCAAACTTCTCCTTGATTTCATCAACACCCATGATCTGGTCGGGCTTGCCCATGCGGCCGAAACGGTACATGTGCACATGCTCTGTCACCAGCTGTCCGAAATCCTTGTCGGGGGTGACCATGAGGACTTCGTCGAAGCCCTGCTTTTCGGCCCAGGCCGAGGCGGTGCCAATGACATCGTCGGCCTCGTAGCCCTCACAAGTGAGGATAGGGATGTTGAAAGCCCCAATAATCTGCTTGACATACGGCAACCCCACCTGTATGGCCTCGGGCATGGCTTCGCGATTGGCCTTGTACTCGGCATACATCTCATGCCTGAACGTAGGTTTCTGCAGGTCGAAGGCCACCGCCATGTGGGTGGGCTTCAACTTTTTCATCAGGTCGTACATGGTGGTGGTGAACCCTAGCACGGCAGAGGTGTTCATGCCTTTGGAGTTCATCCTGCCCGAGCCACCCAGTGCATAGTAGGCGCGATAGACGATGGCCATGCCGTCAAGCAGAACTAATTTTTTCATGATAGATGGGTCCTTAGTAATACCAGAATAGTTATAGAAAAAGTGGATTAATCATGGGGCAAGCTAGGATATGGAGAGACGGCCTAAACTAATGGGTCTGAGGTTAGTTCGTCATACTCCTTGCGGTTGCGCTGTATGTCGCAAGCCAGATAGACCGCGCGGCGGAACGACTGCTCGCTGGCCCTGTCTCGGCCGGCTATGTCGAAGGCCGTACCGTGGGCCGGAGAGGTACGCACGTAGGGCAGACCTGCCGTGAAGTTGACACCATCGGTGAAAGACATCAGCTTGAAAGGGATGAGGCCTTGGTCGTGATAGAGAGCCAACACACCGTCGAACTTGTTGAAGTCGCCGTTGCCGAAGAATCCATCCGAGGGGTAGGGCCCATAGGCCAGCACACCACGGGTCTGCACCTGCTCTATCACAGGCTTCACCACCGTCATGTCCAAATTACCTATCACGCCGTTATCGCCGGCATGGGGGTCCAATGCCAGAACAGCGATCTTGGGCATGGGCACACCAAAATCACGTTTCAGCGATTCGTTCATCAGCATAATCTTGTCGAATAGGAGGTTATGCGTGATGGCACTGGGCACATCCTTCAGGGCCAAGTGGTTGGTGACGATGCCAATACGGATGCGGTCGCACACCATAATCATCAGACTGCTGCAGCCGAACTGATGCGACAGGTACTCGGTGTGGCCGGGGAAATCGAACTCGGGCGACTGGATGTTCTTCTTGCTGATGGGGGCCGTAACCAGCACATCGATGTCGCCTTTCTTCAGGTCTTCGCAAGCCCTGTTCAGCGACAGACGCGACTGCACACCGGCAACCTCGGTCAGTTTGCCGACATCGATCTTGATTTCATCATTCGTCAGGTTGACCACGTTGAACCTTCTATCGCCGGCCTCTTGGGCATCGTGGATGGCATTGAAGGTAATATCCTGATGCAGCTGCAACAGATTTTTGTGATAGGAGGCCACCTTGGTAGAGCCATAAAGAATAGGCGTGCAAATATCAAACATTCTGCTGTCGCTGAATGTTTTCAGTATCACTTCATAACTGATGCCGTTGATGTCGCCCTGGGTGATGCCCAGGCGGATGCGGCTGTTGTTCTTTTTTTCTTCCATTATTCTATTTTATTTTGTGTCGTTGTGTGCTTGTGCCGGCTATCATTAGGTTCAAGGGGTTTTTGAACGGAGAAGGCCCAAGGCTCCCACAAAGGCTATCCGCCGACTCACGCCACACAAAGACAAAGCGTCTATAATTCTTTTTTATATAACTTGATGTTAGGAAACCGTAGGCTGATGTTCTCCTTTGGTCACCTCGTAGGTCTGCAGGAACGAATAGAGCAGCCTGATGCCGTAGCCCGAGGCGCCGCAGGTGTAGTACTCCTGTTTCTTGGAGAAGAAGGCCACGCCTGCAATGTCCAGATGAATGTAAGGGGTAGTCTTGGCAAAATGGGCAAGGAATTTGCCTGCGGTGATGGCACCGGCCTGACTGATGCCGCAGTTTTTGATGTCGGCGACATCCGATTTGATCAGCTCGTCGTACTCACGCCAGAAAGGCAGCTCGGCAATGCGCTCGTACACCTGATTGCCCATGATTTTGAGCAGATGGAATGGGTTGTCGGCATTCTGTTGCATGGCAGCGATGCCATACGTGCCAATGGCCCTGACAGCAGCACCCGTCAGGGTGGCGGCGTCGATCAGCAGTTCGGGTTCGTAGTTGCGGACAGCGTAAGCGATGGCGTCAGCCAATATCAGGCGGCCTTCGGCATCGGTGTTAACCACCTCCACGGTGGTGCCGTCATACATGGTCAGCACATCGTCGGCCGCATAGGCGTTGAAGCCGGGCCGGTTGTCGGTCATGGGCAGCAGGGCCACCAGATGCACCGGCAGCTGGTTGTCGGCGGCGGCAAAAAGCACGGAAGCCATCGTGGCGGCTCCCGCCATGTCCGACTTCATCTCCCGCATGTAGTCGTCGGGCTTGATATTCAGTCCGCCGGTGTCGTACATCACACCTTTGCCCACCAGGGCAATAGGACGGCTATTGATAGCATTGTCCGGGCAATATTCCAACACTACAAAACGCGGCTCGTCGACGCTGCCTTTGTTCACGCCCAGCAGACCACCCATGCGCAGGGCCTCGATTTTCTTCTTGTCGAAGACGGTGCATTTGACGTTCAGGTCGCGGGCAATCTCTTCCAGCTCGGCAGCAAACGATTCGGCATTCAGATCAGCCACCGGCATATTGACCCACTCGCGGCACCAATAGATACGGTTCCACAGCCGCTCGTTGCGCTCCAGCTCTTCCTGTTTCAGGTAGATGGGGTCTACGGCCACATGCTCGATATGGGAGGGCGTTTCGTTTTTATATCGGTCAAAACTATAGTCGGACAACATCATACCCTCCAGGAAAGCCACCACCTCTTCGGGTATGGTGCCTTCGCCCGTAATGCCGACAGAATCTTGTTTCATGTCTTTCAGCATCGACACCACCTTATCGGCACTGCGGCGCAGTTTCTCCTGATTGTCAACGGCAGGACTGTCGGCATCGAAATTGACCACAAAGAGGTGGTAGGGCAAACGGTCGAAGACGACCACGGAATAGCTGTCAGCGCTGCGGCGCACCTTGAGCCACTCAATCTCTTTCTTACTTAGCGGCAGGTTGCGGTCAGACACCTCGTTGCCGTATAGGAAAACTACATTTCCTTCATAATCTTTGGAACTTATCGGTTCTAGGGTAATACGCATTTTAGTATATGTTTAAAAGTGTTGACGTGTTTATCCAATTCAAGATGGTACACGATCAAATATGTTTTATTAATATGATGACTTTATTTTGATTCTTCAGCATGTCCAAGGTCTTGTAGAACCTTTCGCGCGAGGGCACATCCATCCAGGCTGTAGGCTCGTCAAAAATCAGTACCGGCGCATCGCTGTAAAGCTGTCTTGCCAAGGCTATGCGCTGCCACTGTCCCATGCTCAGTTCCTCGCCTCCGTCGAACATCCGGCCCAGCGGGGTGTCATAACCCTTGGGCAGTTTGGCTATGATCTTGTCGGCCCCGGCGAGTTCCGCCACATAACGCACCCGATCAGGGTCATGCTTGTCGATATCGCCAAAGGCGATATTCTCCTCGGCAGTACAGTAGAACCGCACATAGTCCTGAAAGATGGCTCCTATGCCACGGCGAAGTCCCTGGAGGTCGTACTCTTTCACATTCACGCCGTTCACCAGCACTGCCCCCTGGTCGGTATCGTACAGACGCAGCAGCAGTTTGAGCACCGTGGTCTTGCCAAAGCCATTCTCACCCTCTATCTGCGTCACCTCTCCGGCTTTGGCGGTGAGGCTGAAATGGCTCAGCACATCGCGTTCCATCTTGGGGTAACGGAAAGTAATGTCTCTGAACTCCACACAATCCACTTTTTGGGGAAAGGGTTTGGCATCCTTGGGCGAAACAATGGAAGGCTCCAAGTCCAAAAACTCGAAGAGATTGCCCACAAAGAGCCTGTTGTCGTACAGCCCCGTTATGGCGGACACCAGACTGGTCAATGCGGCTTGCCCACGGCGGAAGGCCTCGAACAGCATCACAAAGGCACCCACCGTAATGGCGCCGCTGGTGGCACTGATGATAAGGAACATGGTGACAAAAAACAGGGCAGCCGTTTCGACGATAGCACATATCGAATCGTACACCGCTATCCTCCTGGAAATTCGCAACAAAATACGCACCAACTCTTTACGAATCTTCACAAAGCGACTTCTAAAGTAGGGTGCCAGCCCAAACGTGCGCATCTCCTTGGCATAGTCACGCCCTCCTAGGAGGGCGGTGTAATACATGGTCCTGCGGTAGTTCTGTGTATTCTCCCTACGGAAGGCATAAATCTGGCGCGATTTGACAATGCGCACCACAAAGGAGGGTACCACGGCCACCACCATCACCACGATAATCCACGGCGACGCCGTGACCAGCATAATGACGATACCCGAAATGGTAATCAACGCCCCGAAAAGGCTCATGAAACCGTTCAGCACCTGCAAGGGCCTGTAGGAAGCCTCCTGCTGAGCCCTGTGGTAGGTGTCGTGGTACTCGGGATTGTCGAAATACGACATGTCCAGACGTGCCGACTGTTTCTGCATACGGTCGCTCAGATAGTCGATCAGACGCTGCGACATAATGTCGGAATTGACACCGCTCAGCAGGTTTACAACACGGTTCAGTAGGAAGAGGAGAGAGAAAATACCCAGCAGGGCATAGGCGTTCAGCTCATAGCCCAACAACGTCTGGACTTGGCCGTCGGTGACCGAGTCGACCAAGAATTTGAGTATATAAAGACTCAGAAGAGGCAACACGCTTTGAACGACCACATAAAAAATGCGTAACCAGAAAGATTTCTGGTCGCACTGCCGTATCATGTTCAGAGCCTTGAGAAGTTGTTTCATACAAATACTATTTTTTTAACCACAACACGCCCCACGGCCTCATTGATTCTTTCAGCCAACGAGGTGCGCTTGTAGAAGAGTTCTTGTTTCAGTGCCGCAGAAGGGATCGAAAGGGTCAGCGTTCCGCCCTTAAACTTCACCTTATAGGTCAGCCTATTGATGAAGTCGCCCACCACCTTGCTGTAGGCATACTTCACCTCCATCTCGTTGGCCGTGTCGTCCATGTCCAACCGATGGTAAGCCATCCTGAGCAGTTCCTGAAGCGTATGTTCGTTACTATACATGTATTTACATTACAAAGCCGAATAATAAAACAATTTGGATAGGCGTGGGCACTGGTAGTTTATGAAGCCGTATTCAGAATTTTCAACTGCCCCGGCACCACCTCAAAAATCCGATGTTCCACTTGGGGTATCTCTGCAAAGATGTTTTCCACACGGCCGGGCTGGGTGTCGGTCAGGAAAACCTGCCCGAAACGGTCGGTACCCACCAAGTGTATCAATTGTTTTACCCGCAGCATATCCAACTTGTCGAAAATGTCGTCCAACAGCAGAATGGGTTTTTGACCACAACGCTGATAGATATATTCGAACTGCGCCAATTTCAAAGCCAGCACGAAGGTTTTTTGCTGTCCCTGAGAGCCAAAACGTTTGATGTTGAAATCGCCTATGGCCAAATCCAAATCGTCTTTATGGGGACCTACCGTCGTATACTGGGCATATTTGTCTTTCTGACGCGCCTCCATCAGTTGCTGGGCAAGCGGAGTGTCGGCCTCGGTTTCATATCGCAACACAGCCTCTTCGGTGGTGCCTGCTATCCAGGTGAAATACTCAGCGAACAACGGCAGAAACGCCTTCAGGAACTCCTTTCGGCCATCGTACAGCACCTGCCCGTGACGCACCAACTGCTCGTCCCAGATGGCTATGGAGGGCTCGTCCCATTGGCGGTCTTCGTAGAACTGCTTCAGCAGCTTGTTGCGTTGGTCGAGTGCTTTCTGGTATTGCAGCAGGTGGTTGAGATAGCCTTTGTCGGTTTGCGAGATGACCCCGTCGACGAACTTGCGCCGGAGGTCGCTGCCACCCATGATGATGTTCTGGTCCTGCGGCGAAATAATCACCAGCGGTATTTTCCCTATGTGTTCTCCAAAAGTCTTGTAGGGCTTTTTGTTCCACCGCATCTGCTTTGCCTGACCTTTTTTCTGGATGCAGGACACCGTTACCATGTCCTCCCCTATCTGGTAGTTGCCATGGACGGCAAAGAATTCCTCTCCGCGGCGGATGTTCTGACTGTCGATAGAATTGAAAAAGCTCTTGCAGAAAGACAGGTAGTAGATGGCATCCAACAGGTTGGTCTTTCCGACCCCGTTGTTGCCCACCAGACAGTTGATGTTGGAACAGAAGTCCACATCCAGTTCCGAGTAGGTCTTGAAATTGTTCAGTTTGAAATTCGTCAAGTACATAGTTCAGTTTAGTTTAACGAATTTACAACACGTTCTATTGCATTGGCCACCGACTCCATCAGCCAACGAGGTGTACTCGTGGCCCCGGTGATGCCCACACGCTCCACCCCCTCAAGCCAGCCGTAGTCCAACTCTTCCACGTCTGAAATCAGGTGGGTGTTGGGCTGCACTTTTTCACAATACTCATAGAGGTAGTGTCCATTGGAGCTGCCTTTGCCACTGACAAAAAGCACTAGGTCTACACTCTTAGCAAAAGCCTCCAGCTCCAGCGCCCTGCCGGCCACACGGTTGCAGATGGTGTTATAGGCCACGAATTGTCCTTCCCCCAAAGTAGGCTGGCTCTGCTTTATTTTTTGTTCAATATTCTCTATCAGTTGCGAGAAATCCTCTTTGCTCTTGGTGGTCTGAGAGTAGAGACGGATAGGTCTGGCGAAATCTATCCGACCAAGGTCATCGGGCGAACTCACCACGATGGCCGTGTTGTCGGTTTGTCCGCAGAGGCCTATCACTTCGGCATGTCCGGGTTTGCCGAAGATGACCACCTGGCCCGCGGGCGACAGCCTCCTCATCTCGTCATACCCTTTGCGTATCCGCTGTTGCAGGGCCAGAACGATGGGGCAAGTGGCATCAATCAGCTCTATGCCCAGTTCATGGGCCTGCCGATAGGTGGATGGGGGTTCGCCATGCGCACGGATAAGCACTTTTTTGCCTCTCAACGACTTCAGCTGCTCATGGTCTATCACCTGCAGGCCTTTCTCATTCAGCCGACGCACCTCAGCGTTGTTATGCACGATATCGCCAAGACAATACAGTGTCTCGCTGTGTGAAAGCTGCTCCTCGGCAGTGCCGATGGCTTTCACCACACCAAAACAAAAACCTGCTTTATCATCTATCTTTATCTGCATCAATTAATGTGTATATCCGTTAGTTCTTTTTTTAATCTCAAAGGTGCTGATATGCCATTTTGCAGACACGCCAAACCATCAACACATTGCTAGCACATCGACACTGGAACAATTCAACTGAGGCACTGGTTTTCCAAACGGGCAGTTTCCAACACTTCGTCATACTCCTCGGGCGTGAGGTCGTTGAAGAAGAAATAGACCGGGTTGACCTTCGTCCCGTTCTGAATGACCTCGTAGTGCAGGTGATAACCTGTCGAGAGTCCCGACCGACCCACTTTGCCTATCATGTCGCCGCGCTTCACCCGCTGGCCCGGGGCCACCGACACCTCGGACAGATGGCCGTAAAGGGTCTTAAACCCAAAGCCATGATTGAGCACTACTGCGATGCCATAGCCGCCCAACTCCGCCCCACGGCCCGCCACCTGGACGGTGGCGTCGCCCGTGGCGTACACCGGCGTGCCCTGCTGGGCCGTAAGGTCTATTCCGGTGTGCATCCGTCGATAGTGAAGGATAGGATGGTATCGCATACCGAAACCCGACACTATCTTGCACTGGCTCTTCTTGATAGGCATGATGGCAGGCATCGAGGCCATGCGCTGCTCTTTGCTTCCGGCCATCTTATAGATTTCGTCCAAGGACACCGACTGCGCATACAGCCGCTGCTCCAGCGAGTCCACCCGCAGTTTTGTGTCTATAATCAGCCGGCTGCTGGCGCGGCCTTCCAGCTTACTGTAGTCCTGAGGTAGGGGTCTCCGCTTACTTTCGTTCACAGGCGATGCCCCAAAGATGGTTCTATAGACAGCACTGTCGCGTTCTTCGATGTCTGCCAGCACCTTGTTGCAGCGGTCCACGTTGTGGTTCAACGCAGCCAACGCACGCCGATACTGGCTGATGTCGGCCTTCAGCATCCGTTCCTTGGGCGAGTCTATCAGCTGAAAGGCCACGACAGTAAACAGCACCCCCAGCACAATGCCCAACAACACCGTAGAAGAAACACGCTTCAACCTATCTCGCCACGTGGCCTCCACTTTCTCGTAGGAGAGGGTGTGCGGATTGAACCGATATATATATTTCTTCTTCATCCCACCAGTGCCGGATAACGCTTATAGGTTTTTATAGTTGTTCAGAGCCGTTACAAAATGTTTCATGGCATGCATGTCACGGGCATAGAAACGGGTCTTGAGCTCGGGCATGAACAACTCGCCCACCACACGTTCGCGCATTCTGTTCTCCTTCTCCATCTCATTGGTGGCCACGGTGTCCTTGCTCACCAAGAGTCCACTGCCAAAATCGTCGTAATTGCGGTGATGGCGGTGGCCCGACGGAGAGGACGATGACTCGTCTGGAGCGTCGGCATAACTGGATAGCACCATGCTCGAAATCATGTCGTAAGGCACTTCACGGAACAAGAATGTAACATCCTGCAAACTGTACAAGTCGAAATCAACAGAGTCTCTCGACACCACGATGTAGTCAGGATAGAGGAAGAAACGCTGTCCTATGCTGTCCCTCATCAGAGGTGTCATCAGAGGGGCCTGGATGAAGTCGAAAATGCCCATGTCGAAATATACTTGTTCGAAAGCACTGTCCAACTTATCGTATGCTTCTCTCGAATGCCAGATACGGTGGCTGGCAGCCAACTCGGTGAAAGGTATCACCACGTCGGCAAAACGCTGATATCTTTCCTCATCGCACAATTTGGCCACAGAAAGCTGAATGTCGCGCACGTCATGACCCAGACGGGCGATTCTGGACTTGTAGCTGGAGATAACGTGGCTCTGATACGATGTCAACTTGTGGCGCCTATGGCCGAGGTCCTTTATACCTTGGATGATTTTTTCGCCCATTTCGGCCTCTTTGGCCAGGGGCAGGACATTCACATAGGACTCCAACACGCGGGCTTTATCCTCATTCTTGGTCTCTCTCAGCGCTTGGTTGGCACGGTCCATTTCCCTGTCAAAGTCAAACTCCTCCCCGCGTACCATCTCCAAATAATTCGGTATCAGCTTTTGGCGTTGCATTTTGCAGTAATTCTTGTAGGCATGGCTCGAACTATTGCGAACAAAAAAACCCGTGCCGGGGGCACCCGTTTCGACATACTGACCCGACTTATACGATGACTCATAATGTCCACGAATGCCAAAAAGTGTCGGAACGTAGTGGTTAGACACCCACACTTTCAACCCTTTGGCAACGGTCATACGTTTCATAGGAAGAATTTTCATGTTGGTTTATTATTAAAAAGTTGTCTTATATAGTGTTTATTCGTTAAAGTAAATTTACCTTCCTGCGGTCCGCACAGTGACAATAACTTCTGAACAGCTTGTGCTCCCGCTTTCGCAACGCCCGTTATTCTGGTGGTGCGGTAGTCACTTTTCAGACATTCTGTCGTTCGAACATCTTAACCATGGATAGCGCAGCCATAGGCGGCCTCGATGGCTTCCATGACGGCCTCACTCATCGTGGGATGCGGATGGACGGCTCCTGCCACCTGTTTGGCGGTCAGGCCGTTCTCTCTAGCCGTCACGATGCCGGCAATCATCTCCGTGACATTGTCGCCACACATGTGGCAGCCCAAAATCTCGTCGGTATTCTTGTCAATAATCATTTTAATAAATCCGTCGGTGTTGCCTGCTGCCGTGGCCTTTCCGCTGGCTTTGAAGAAGAATTTGCCCACCAAGATCTCTTTGCCAGCTTCGAGGGCTTTCTTCTCGGTCAGACCCACGCTGGCCACTTCGGGCGTAACATAGGTGCAACCCGGAATGTTGCTGTAGTTCACCAGCTTGGGCTCGTGGCCTGCAATATGTTCGACACAGCAAATGGCTTCGGCACTGGCCACATGAGCCAACGCAGGACCGTGCACCACATCACCTATGGCATAGTAGCCAGGCACATTGGTCTGGTAGTAGTCGTCTACAACAATCTTTGTACGCTCCACGGCGATGCCGGTTTCTTCAAGACCCAAGTTCTCCAGGTTGGTGACAACACCAACGGCACTTAGCACTACATCGCAGTCCACCTGCACCTCGGTGTTCTTCTTCATGTCTTTGATAGTCACGTGGCAAATGTCACCATCCACCACCACTTTTTCCACGCTGGCACTGGCCATCACCTTCATGCCCATTTTGCGGAAGCTGCGACTGATTTGAGCTGCCGTGTCCTCATCCTCGTTGGGCAGAATCTGAGGCATGAACTCCACCAACGTCACCTGCACGCCAATGCTCTGGTAGAAGAAAGCAAACTCACTGCCGATGGCACCACTGCCGCAAACCACCATGTTCTTGGGCTTAAAGGGCAGCGTCAGGGCCTCGCGATAGCCTATGATGTGTTTGCCGTCCTGCGGCATGCTGGGCATCACCTTGCTGCGGGCCCCCGTGGCAATGATGATGTGCAGTGCCTCATATTCGGTCACCTTGCCCTCGGCATCGGTCACCTCCACAATATGGTTGGGTTTCACCTTGCCGGCACCCATCAGCACGTCCACGTTGTTTTTCTTCAGCAGGAACTGAACACCCTTGCTCATGGTGTCGGCCACGCCGCGGCTGCGCTGTACCATAGCGGCCAAATCGGCCTCAACTGGCTGTGCGGCAACACCATAGTTGGCCGCATGGGAAATATAGTTGAAAACCTGGGCACTCTTCAGCAATGCCTTGGTTGGGATGCATCCCCAGTTCAAACAAATGCCCCCAAGGTTCTCGCGCTCCACAACAGCAGTCTTCATACCCAATTGCGAGGCCTTAACAGCAGCCACATAGCCGCCGGGGCCACTTCCGATAACGATTAAATCGTAGTTCATATCTTTCTGTATTAGTATATTAATTATTCTTATAAGATTTTATTGTCCGTTAATTAATTTGCAAAAATACGATTTTTTTTCAAAATATCATGTTTAGTGGCTGGTTTTTGCATCATTTTTACATTCTTATCGTTCCTGTAGCCAAACGAAAACACAATCATGTAAGCACTTCGCTCACAATCCGAGAGCAGTACCCTTCAGCGCATTCTCCAATGCTATGTCCAATTATCAGTATTGGCAGCCACAAAAAGTGCAATGAGAGGACTCCGCGATAGTTAAGCACCCAAGCCATGTCTTGGGTTAATCAAAAAGACTGGCAAGCCAATCCAAACACATTTTTAGCAAACCGCAATATGACCATCCCCATTTATCATAAAGAAACTTCGGATACTTAATCTTACTAACACAGCTCGAACAGAGCGAAGTGCGGTGACTGATAGCCAACACACCAGAGGCACTCCGCAGAGGTACTTCCCGTGTTTCTGACAATTGCGGCTAATCATAACCGAACCACAAAAGATGCCACCTATTCCGTACAAAAAAATCTATTTTTGAAAAAAAATCGTCAGAACCATATTTTTTATGTACTTTTGCAAATTGCATTGTTATGTACACATCATGTCCAAAAGACTCGCCATACTACTCCTGCTCCTACCTGCCCTTGCCGTTGAGGCTCAGAGCATAAGGCTGACTAAATATCAAGCCCCCACCGCCCTGTACCTCGATGCCGAGCGCCTCTACAACTTCAATCTTTACGAGCGTCACCGCTTCGAATTGGGATTCACTTGGGTCGTCCCCAACGAGTCATGCCCCGATGCCAAGTATTTTCTGGGCCAGTGGACCTTCAAGGGCTATGGGGCATATAGCCTCGGCGACTCCGACTTCAAATACGGTGGCAGCGCGAGCCTCCGCCTCCCTTCCAAGTACAACATCCGCCTGCGGCTTCGCGCCTTCAAGGACCTGGAGCGAGCCGCTTCGCGCCGCCTTTCGGCCTACCGCATGCTCTCCCCTTCGCTCAACACCGGCTATGTCTCCTCTCGCTATGTCGGAGTACGCGGTGTCGAACTCGCCCTGCTGGCCGATCCCTCCAAAACCTTCAGCTACAATATAGGGCTGCGGCAGTCGTGGGAAGACTACCGTTTCAATGCCCACGGCCTCCTCTACCCCACCCTCTACCCTCAGCAACAAGCTCCCGTTAAAGTCTTCTCCGAGCTTACCTCTCGCCTGTCATGGCGCAAGGGGGTCATCGCCGACTTCCGTGTTGGTCGCATGGCCGACTCCGCGGAGCATTACTTTTTCCGCAGCCTCCTACAATACTCCACACCTAACAGCACCGGCATTACGTTCTTTGCCCAGCTGGGTTTTGCTACCGAAAGTGCCCCCTACAGCCGCATGTTCGACATTTCGGGCACCTCCAATGCCGTATATTTCTTTCGCAACACCTTCCTCACCGTTGCTCCCAACACCTTTACCGCCAACCTCTTCGCCCACTTTTGCGCAGGCTACACAGCTCCCTTGCCCCTTTGGGAACTGTCGTGGTCGGCACCCCATCCTTTCTTCCAGCTGGGTGCCATGTGGGGTCACCTCCTGGGACAGGACGACACCGGTTATCGCTTCTGGGACGGCCTGCCTCTCCAAGCCCCCAACCTTGGCATTGCCGAAATTGCCACAGGATTCAACGGACTGGTCCACTGGGGCCTCCTCGACCTAGGCTTCGGTGTGGCATACCGTCTCTGTCCCACCTCCGCTTCCTACTTTAGCGACGACCCCACCCAGAATTTTGCCTTCACCGTCGTGGCAGACCTTATCCTCGACAAATACAACAACTAACATAGTATATGAAAAAAATAATAATATTGTCAATCCTCCTCTCTTCCCTGCTGTCCCTCCAGGCGCAGCGCTATGAGATGACCTTTCAGCTGCCTGGCGTTCAGGACAGCATCCTCTACCTCGGACAGCACTACCGCGACCACTTCATCACCCTCGACAGTGCCGTCCGCGTAAAAGAGGACACCTACCGCTTCGTTGGCAAACGCAAATTCGAAACGGGCATGTACGCCCTCTACAACAAGGACGCCAAAAAGGCTCTCTTCGAGTTCACCATCGACGGCAGCCAGCGTTTCACCATCCGCACCAACGAGGCCACGCAAGTCCCCGACCCCAAGACCCACATCTCCGGCTCTCCTGCCAACCAAGCCATGCATGCCTATATCAACCGCTTCAACCAGGCCCGCAAAGAACTTAGAGACCTTGAGGCGCAGAAGAAGTCTTCCGACCTTAAAGTAAAAGAGAAAGCTGAAAAAGACATAGAGCTGCTGAACAACGAGATGGCCGAATATGAGACTTCCAGTCTCAAAGAGAATCGGCAGTACCGCTTCTTCCAACTCTTGGATATGTTCAAAGGTCCCGAGGTGCCCGAGAATGTTAGCGACAAGGCCGTCTACTATCGCACCCACTTCTGGGACGGCGTGGACTTTTCCGACCATTCGCTCGTATACACCCCAGATCTCTTCAATAAGATGAACCTCTATTTCTTCGGGGTGCTATACCATGCCGATTTCGACACCATCTGCCGCTATGCCGACATGGTCCTTCAGAAAATTGAAAACGACACTCTTATGTTGCGTTATTTCATGGACTATATCATGCCTCGCTACTATCGTTCCACCAAAAACATCGGCTGGGATGCCACATGGTGTTATCTGGTCCGGCACTACTACCTTGCAGGCAAATGTCCATGGGCTCCCCAAAGCGAGATTACCAACAAGCGGCAGACGTGCGAATTTCTAGAGAAATCCCTCATCGGTGCCCGCGGGGCCGAACTCTATATGGCCGACACCAACCAGTCCCCCAATCCTCAGGACTGGATCTCTTCCCACCGCTTCCCCACCCGGTTTGTCATCCTTTGGTTCTGGGACCCCGACTGTCACCATTGCCAAACCCAAACGCCCGAGCTCAAACACCTCTACGACTCCCTCTCCAATGCGGGCAACAAACTGTTCGAAGTCTATGCCGTGGGCTACGACGCCGATATCCAAAAATGGAAGAAATACGTGCGCGACTATCAGCTGAACTGGGTCAACGTCGGCGGCACCAATGTCAACATCGACTACCAGGAAGCCTACAATGTCCACGGCACCCCCACCATGATTATTCTTAACGAGGAACGACGCATCATCATGAACAAAGTTCTACCCACCAAATCCATCGTCCCCTTCCTCACCCGATACATAGAAAATACTGATAAACTTAAAAAATAAACATCATGAGAAAACACATAGTTGCAGGAAACTGGAAGATGAACAAGACCTTTGACGAGGCCGACGAACTCATCTCCAACATTATGGACAAACTCGAGTCTACCACGCTCGACCGAAACACCCAAGTGATTGTCTGCCCCCCATTTCCTTTCTTGGAGATGACTTCGGACTATAGCGACGATTCCTATTTCGCCGTAGGTGCGCAGAATGTCAGCGACCAGGAAAGCGGTGCCTATACCGGCGAAGTCTCTGCCGCCATGCTGGAGTCCATGGAGCTGGACTACTGCATCGTAGGCCACAGCGAACGCCGCGCCTACTACCACGAGACTGACGAAATCGTCGCCCGCAAGGTCGACCAACTGCTCAAACACAACATCCGCCCCATCGTCTGCTGCGGCGAGGTGCTTGAGGAACGCGAGGCTGACCGTCAGTTCGATGTCGTCAAGAAACAGATCACCGACGGCCTCTTCCACCTCACCGCCGAACAGTTCGCCAACATTGTCATTGCCTACGAACCCGTTTGGGCCATCGGCACCGGCAAGACCGCCACACCCCAACAGGCACAGGAAATGCATGCCTTCATCCGCGGCCTCATCGCTGAAAAATACGGCAAAGAGGTGGCCGACGAAACCAGCATCCTCTATGGCGGCAGCTGCAAACCCAGCAACGCCAAAGAGCTCTTCGCCAACCCCGATGTCGACGGAGGCCTCATCGGCGGAGCCTCTCTCAATGCCGACGACTTTATCGCCATCGCCCAAGCCTTCTAAAGATTCTTAGCCTTGTCTTTCGAATCTTTCATAGCTAGTCGATTCCTGCCGAAGGACTCGAATACCTATTCGGGTCCTTTGGTGGGCATCGCCACCTACAGCATCGCCCTCGGCGTTCTGGTCATGGTCATGGCCGTCTGCATCCTCCGTGGTTTCCAGGGCGAAATCCGTCAGAAGGTGGTCGGCTTTGGCTCCCACATCGTCGTCACCACCTATGCCACCGGAGGGGCATACGAAGAAACCCCTATCTCCACTCGGCGGCCCGAGGTCTCGCGCATCCTCGGAACCCCGGGCGTACGGCATCTCAACTTTTTCGCCAACAAAGGGGGGATGATCAAGACCGAAGACCAAATCCACGGCATCATCTTCAAAGGGGTTGACAGCAGCTACGACACCTCTTTCTTTGCCTCCAACCTCGTTGAGGGCCGCCTCTTCGACTTCCCCACAGAAAAACCTTCCAACCAAGTCATCATCTCACAAACTGTCGCCAACAAGCTCCACCTCGCTGTCGGCGACAAGATGCGCACCTATTTCTGGCAGGGCGACTTCTACAGGGCACGCGCCTTCGAAATCTGCGGCATCTACAGCACCGACCTCTCCGAATTCGACGAACACTACGTCATCGGCGACATCCGCCAAGTGCAACGCCTAAATGATTGGGACAGCACACAAGTGGCCGGCTACGAAATTCTCGTAGACGACTTCAAGCACCTCGACCCAATAGCCGATGCCGTTATTGCACAGCTTGGCTACGACCTCACCATGGCCACCATTGTAGGGCAAAATCCCGCCCTCTTCTCCTGGCTCGACTTGCTGGACAGCAACATCATCCTTATCATCATCATCATGATGCTCGTCTGCACGGTTTCTATCATCTCAGCCCTACTGATTATGATTTTCGAAAAAACCTCCACTATTGGCGTTCTAAAAGCCATCGGTGCCACCGATGCCAGCATCCGCAGGATATTCCTCATCAAGTCTGCCTCCATCATTGGCAAAGGCATCCTCTTGGGCGATGCCGTGGCTTGGCTGTTGGGATGGCTGCAGCACCGGTTCCACCTCGTGCGGCTCGACAGCGCCAGCTACTCCATGGACACCGTCCCCGTCGACCTCAACCCATGGATTTTTGTCGTCATCAGCGTCGCCACGCTGCTCATCTGCCTGCTAGCCTTGCTGCTACCCACAGCCTATATCTCCCGCATCGAACCTTCCAAGACCATCAAATTCGACTAAACGAAGGCATCTGCAAGATTGTTGTTGTTGCAAATTACAGATGCTTATACTCCATTGGCCTGGATTGCAAATTCAGACCAACGGCATGGCATGGAACATCCACCAAGTCGGATAATTAATGGACAAGGTTCTAGTTTAGTATATGACTGATATTCTAACAGCCTCGAAGAGGCTAAATCTTATTAACCCCATACAAGGAACAGGGGTCGCGACCGAATGGGAGCAACCCCCTTTTCGGGGTCGCGACCGAATGGGAGCAACCCCCTTTTCGGGGTCGCGACCGAATGGGAG